>JBFELO010000019.1:0-48336 GCA_041552055.1 Candidatus Sulfomarinibacteraceae bacterium
CAAGAAGAAGGTCGTGACCAAGAAGGCCGCCGCCAAAAAACCGGCCGCCAAGAAGAAGGTCGTGACCAAGAAGGCCGCCGCCAAAAAACCGGCCGCCAAGAAATCGGCCGCCAAGAAAACCGCCGCCAAAAAGAAGGTCGTGACCAAGAAGGCCGCCGCCAAAAAACCGGCCGCCAAGAAAACCGCCGCCAAGAAACCAGCGGCCAGGAAACCGGCCGCCAAGAAAAAGAAGTAACGACCTCGCGCGATTCGGTTGGCGGGCGCGCGACCGATCGAAGCGCTTCGTCATTGACCCGGAGGTCCCTGACGACCTCCGGGTCAGTGTCGCCTTGGCGGTGACCGCGGCCGTCTGCCGCTCGACCGGAGCCTCGATCCCCAGGTGGCGACGCCCAATTCAACGCACCCCACAGGACGACCGGCCGCCGCGATGGGGTTCCGCCGGGACGCATCTCGAGACGAGTTTTCCGGCCCCTTTACCGAGTTCACGTACCGCGACCTTTTCCCTTCCAGCGACGTTACTCTCTGTGACACAACCCTGGAGGTCGTGATGCCGGACCCCAATCTTCCACCGCAGCCGATTACGCAATCGCCGGGGCTCCGGTCGCCGCTGCCCTGGGAGGACTCTTCAGTCGGACGCCTTACTGCGCTGTACGAGACAGTCCGGCTGTTCGTCAGCCAGCCTCGGAACGGATTCTCCCGCATGTCTGCCGTAGGCATCGGACGACCTTTCGGCTACGCCGTGATCATGGCGTGGATCGAGGCGGCGGTTGGTTTCACCTACCTGCTCCTGTTCCAGACCCCGTTCTTCCTCACCGGATTTCCCGAGCTTCGCCGGGAATTCGCCGGGGCAGCCATCGGGTCGGGAATGATGGTGCTGATCGCGGTCGCCGTGTTCATCATGCTCCCCGTTCTCGTGGCGATTGGACTCTTCATCCACACCTGTATCCTCCACCTCATGCTGCTGATCCTCGGAGAGGGTAGAGCAGGTTTCGAAACCACGTTTCGAGTCCTGTGCTACAGCCACACCACCGACGTCGCAAACGTGATCCCACTGTGTGGCGGTCTCATATCGTTGATCTGGTTCATCATTCTGCAGACCCTCGGGATTGCCGAGGGCCACCGCTGTTCTCAGGGCAAGGCGGCACTTGCAGTGCTGCTGCCCCTGCTGCTGTGCTGCGCCTGCGTCGCAGTGCTGTTGTCGGCGGGCATCGGCACCGCCATCCTGAGCGGACTTTCCGACTGGTGACGGTTTGACCTGGCGGCCACTCACCCTCGCCGAACGCCAACTCGCCTACGTCTGGGGCGCGCTGGCGCTGGCCACGTTCGCGCTTCGACCGCTGTGGACCGTTCTCGCGCCCTATCTGCGGCCGTGCGTGCTGCGCGAGATCACGGGGCTCCCGTGCCCCACGTGCGGCGCCACCCGTGGGGCGCTTGCCCTCCTCGAGGGACGGTTCGTGGACGCTGTTCTGCTCAACCCTCTGGTCACGGTGGCGGTGACCGCTTTCTTGCTTGGCGGTCTCGCGGCACCGGTGTGGGCGTGGCGTCGTGGCACCGCCCCGACATATCCAATCCCACTCCCCGGTGGGTCGCGCCTCGCCATCGTGGCCGTCGTTCTCGCCAACTGGGCGTGGGTGATCGTCCACGCGTGAGGCCGGGACAGTCAACGAGGCAGAGTCCACCACACAACCCGGCGCGGGGAGCGGTACGCGGCCGCGGCTTGGGGCGGGTCGGGAGGACACCGCCATCGGCCGCCCGCTCACCGGGTTCGGGTCGCGAGGGCGTATGGCTGGCCGGGAGCAACCCGGTCTCGGTAATGCGCGCTGGGGCCTATGCCCTGCACGCTCCTAGCCGGAATAGTAGGGAGCCGATCCCGAGTCGTGGTCGGTGTCGTCAAGCACACGCTTGATTTCGGGCACCTCCTGCAGGATCGCGGTCTCGATCCCCTCCTTGAGGGTCACCTGCGACATCCCGCAGCCCTGGCACCCTCCGCCAAACTGGATGATTGCCGCGTCGCCCTCGACGCCGAGCAGCTCCACCCAGCCGCCGTGCCCGGCGACGGCCGGGGCAATTCTCTCGTCGATGACCTGTTGCACCCGCTGCGCCAATGGGTCGTCCCAGTGCGCAATCGCCTGCGGGTTGTCGAAGCGGAAGCCCGAGCCCGTGAAGTCCGATACGAAGTCGATCGTTGCGCCCTCGAGCCATTCGGAACTCTGCGGGTCCACAAACACCTGAAAGGCGCCCTCGTCCTGCACGATGTCCTCGGCGCGATCCTCCCCGTCGAGAACGAGCGCCAGGTTGTAGTGGAACCGGTGGCGCCCCTGGCGGTCCGCCAAGATCCGCACCCCGATCGGGCCTCCCTCGGCCATGTCCATGTACTCGCGGACCTTTTCCCGGGCCGCGTCGGTTAACGTTATCATCGTCCCTCCCTTTCAAACCCAGCAACAATAAACCAACACTCCGGGATTCCGGCATCCCGCGGGCGTGGCAGGCGACTTCTGGCAGACTACCTCGCTCCGAGGACCGCCCTCACCGTCAGCTCGGCACCGTCCCGCAGCACCGTCACCGTGACCTCGTCGCCTGGCCCGTGGGCCTTGAGTAATGCGGAGTAGCCGCGCAGGTCGGCGACCTCACGCTCATCGAGTGCGATCAGGATGTCGCCGGCGATGATCCCGGCCGCCTCGGCCGCCGATCCGGGCATGACCTGCTGCACGCGCACGCCGGGTCCGGAGTGGGAGAAGTCGGGCATCGTGCCCAGGCTCGCCCGCCGTTCCGTCTCGGGACCGGACCGAGCCAGGGGAGGCGCATCGGACGAGATCGCCACGGTCAGCGGCTCGATTCGCTCTGCCAGGTACCCGACTGCCGCGTGCGCCGCCTCAGCGACCACCGCCATGCCGGCGGCGTCAATACGATCGATCCTGTCCGACGGCCGATGGTAGTCCTCGTTCGGCCCGCTGAACAACTGCACGGCCGGGACGCCGATCTCGAGGCAGCTGACCTGGTCCGAGCTGTCGAGCGGCTCGGATACCACCTCGATCGGCGCACCCGTAGTGTAGCCGACCCCCATGAAGATGAACCGCCACTCTCGCGCGCTGTCTGCGTTGAGGACGTACAGCTTGCCGGCGCCCAACCGGCCCACCGTGTCCAGGTTGACACACGCGAACGGTGCTTCGTCCGCGGCCAACGTCTTCATGAGATGGCGCGAACCGATACGACCCGCCTCCTCGGCGGTCACCACCGCGAACACCAACGGCCGCGGCCGCTGCGGCTCACCTGCCATGGTCCTGGCAAGCTCGAGCAGCACCGCGACGCCCGACGCGTTGTCGTCGGCGCCGGGGTGCACCATGCCGCGGTTGCCGGCGCGCGCGTCCGGCCAGCCGCGCCCGAGATGGTCGAGGTGGGCCATGACCACCACCGGCTCGTCGGCGAGCTCTGGATCGGCCCCCGGAAGGAGCGCCACCAGGTTGGCGAGCTTCATCTCCCGTTCGGGCTCACCGCCTCGCCAGCCCCACGACTGTCGGAAGCCGTTGTCGCCGAGCGGCGTCAGACCGATCGCCTCGAGCCGTTGCTCGACCCACGAGGTGGCTCGCTCGAGGCCGTCGCTGCCCACCCCCCGACCTTCGAGCCCGCCGTCGGCGAGAACCGCCACCGTGCCGTGCAGGGCCGCCGAATCGAATAGCGGCGGCAGCTCGGCCAGAGGCGTCCGATCCGGCAGCTTCAACGGTGCGAGATCGCCGTCGACCAGGTTACGCACCAACGGCGAGGCCACCGGCTGCCACATGCCCTTGGCAACATTGTCGGGCTCCTCGCCCTTGAACCCGAGGTACGAGTACCGGGTGTAGTGGGGCAGCTTGCGTGTCAGTCCGGGAATAGCGGCCACAGGTTCGGCTGCGACCAAGCCGATCACCGAAGACGGATCTGCGCCACCGCGAGCCACCAGGACTAGCGAATGGTCACGCCTTGGCAACTGCTGCTCTCCCAGCCGCAGCTTCTCCGCGCCTACCTCGACCGGGTGGTCGGCCAGTCGGCGCTCCACCTCGGACGCGAAGCGATTCTGCCAACCCAAGATCCAAGAGGTCTCGTCCGGGAGTCGATCGAGCTCGCTGTCGAGCACCGCCCGCGGTTCCGCCGGCCGCGCCCAGGCCGCCGCGAGCTCTCGCCACTCCCGCAGCTCTGCCTCGCCGGCAGCGGCCGGGAGCACGAACAGTGGTCCGTCGGCGCCGAAGATCGTGGACAGTGCCGGTGGGACCTCGAGCGGGTCGAGGCGCCGCATCACATCGAACGAGGGATCGACGTCGAGCCTTAGAGGTCTGCCGGAAGAAGGGATTTCGACCGCGCACTCGCGCTGACAGAACCCCGTCTCGACCCATAGCGGCTCGTCACGACCTTCGACCGTCACCGCAACCGGAACGGTGAACGGGAACGGATCCCCGGGCTGAGTCTGGCGCAGCTCGAGACGCACCACCCACGGAAGCTCGCGGTCGGTACGCGACACCACCTCGACGCTCGCGATCTCGAGTCGGGGCGCGCCGGCGCGCTCGGTCCAGAGACTGACGAACGATCCCCAGTCCCCCCCGGCTTCGGACTCCAGCGCTGCCGCGATGTCGGCGAAGGTGGCCCGCGTGTACCGCCGGTCCTCGTAGAAGAGGCTCAACGAGCGCAGGAACGCCTCGTCGCCTACGGCCCGCCGGACCATGTGGTACAGCATCAGGCTCTTGCCGTAGCCCACCGCCTCGGACGCCGCCGACCGGCGTGACGTGAATTCCACGAGCGGGAAGTCGTTACCGGTGGTTACGAAGTCAGTGTACTTCTTGAGGGTCGCACGGCGGTAGATCTCTCCCTCGCCGCGTTGCTCGGCGAACAGGTGGTCGGCCATGTAGGCGGTCAACCCCTCACACCAGTTGCCGCGGTCGTAGTCCACGTAGACCGCGTTGCCCCACCAGTTGTGGAGCAGCTCGTGCGGGTAGGAGGACGTGAGGATCCACGGGAACCTGATGACGCGCGGCCCCAACAGGGTGAATCCCGGCATGCCGTACCCGGTCTCCCAGAAGTTCTCCACCAGGGCGAAAGAGGCGTACGGATATGCCGGCAGCATTCCCTGGTACAGCCTGAGGTACCGCTTGGTCGCCTCGAGATATTTGGACGCGAGGGCCGGGTCGTCCTCGCGCAGGAACGCGAAGATATCGACCGTGCCGGATACGTCTTCGAATCGGTGCCATGGACCGGCCACCAGGTAGACCTCCTCGGTGGGGTGGTCCAGCCGCCACGCCGTCGCCCTGCTGCCATCCTCGAGGATTTCGTGCCGCACCCGCCGGCCCTGGCTCACCACGTCCCATGGTGGTTGCAGCCCGGCTACCTCGAGCTGGAAGGTCATCAGCCCGTCGCCGAAGGTGGGCACCCAGAAGCTGGTCCCTGCGAGGAACACACCCCGTTCGTCGATGATCCCCGGGGTTTCCGAGAACGATCGCTGATACTCCTCGCCACTGGTGGCCAACTCGTAGTGGAGCGTACCGCCATACCGGAGCACGACCGGTTCTGAGGCATTGCCCTCCGGTACCAGCCGCCACCCCTCCAGGGGCACATCCGCACCAACCGTCTCGGTCGTCGCGTTGAGCCCGAAGAAACCGGCGGACGCCGGATCGGCCACCCCTTCCAGCCGCCACCCCTCGGTCGTGACCTCGGGCGCCAGGCCGGCGTGGAGTACGAACCTGTAGCCGCCGCCGTCGTCCGGAGCCACCGCACCCGACAAACGGAGGGAGTCGGTCACCGCGAGGCCATGTTCGGACGGTTTGATTTCTACACCGAGCTCGTGATGGACTGCTGCGGTTCCGTCGTCCGTCACTCCCGGTCCTGCGAACGCCATCAGGATCGTCGCTATTACGAGTATTCTCACCGTTTCCTCCGCACTGAATTCTAACCTCTCGGCGCAGCCGTGTTGGGTGTGCAACACAATGGCTCGTACAATCCGATCCTGATAGGATGCCCCCCCCACCACCTACGAGGAGTGCGCATGTTCACCGTCATCGCCGGAACCAACCGACCTCTCTCCAACACGCTCAAGGTGTCCCGCCTGGTGGAGAATACCCTCCTCGAGATTGGAGCGGGCGTCTCAATGATCGACCTCTCCCGGCTGCCGGAAGAACTGTTCGCCCCCTCCAGCTACGCCACCAAACCGAGCAGCTTCCGTCCGTTCCAGGAGGCTGTGTTCGAGGCTGAGGGCGTCGTGACCGTGGTACCTGAATACAACGGATCCTTCCCAGGCGTTTTGAAGTACTTCATCGACATGCTGCAGTTCCCGGAGAGTCTGGTGGGAAAGCCGGCCGCCTTTGTCGGGCTGTCGTCCGGACGATGGGGCGGATTGCGCGCGGTGGAACAGCTCGAAATGGTGTTCCAGTACCGTCAGGCCCACCTGTACGGTCGACGGGTTTTCTTGCCGGACATCGGCAGTCTTGTCGATGAACAAGGTCGCCTGTCCGACGCGGCTACCATGAGCCGGTTGGAAAACGCGCTGCAGGGCTTTGTCGGCTTCTGCAATTGTCTGAGCGGAGAGTGACGCGCACACCTCTGCTATGATGCGCCCCGTAATGTCCGATTTCCGTCCAGCAGCACGTGTCGACAGGGAGGTTGCCATGCGTCATCACGCCGTTGTCCTGTGCCTTGGAGTCTGTATCGCCTTCGCGGGAGTCGCTCATCCGGACACCAAGGTCGTCCAGTCGACACATCAGGATTCGTTCAGCGTCATGGGGCAAACTCAGCCCGCCAAGGACGAGGAGCAGGTCCTGTGGATCGGTGCGGACCGCATGCGTCTGGACACGGGCACGACCTCGGTGCTGGTCCGGCTCGATCAACAGAAGATGTTCCTCCTCGATCACGGGGACAAGACCGCGAGCGCCATCGACCTTCCGATCGACCTCGGCAAGCTGCTGCCTCCCGGTATGGGCGAGCAGATGATGCAGATGATGCAGTTCGATGTGGCCGTCAGCCCGAAGGACGAGACACGACAGATCGGTGACTGGCAGGCGACCGGCTATGACGTATCGATGACGTCGCAGATGATGTCGATCCAGTCGAACATGTGGGCGACGACCGACCTCGACGTCGACTTCGATGCCTACTACGAGCTCTACTCGCAGATCCTCTCTCTCCAGCCGGGGATGAAGAAGATGGCCGACGAGATGCGGCGGATCAAGGGGTTTGTGATCGAGCAGGACGGGTTTGTCTCGATGCCGATGATGGGTGACACGTCGTTCAAAACCAGCCAGAAGACCATCTCCATAGACGAAATCGAAGCACCCTCAGACCTGTACGAGGTCCCTGCCGACTACACCAATGAGCCGTTCGATTACATGTCGTTCATGCAGCAGCAGTAGGCGGGCTGGCCCGCTTATTCAAGTGGTTGCTACTGCCACGCCCGTACACCTGAATCACTTTGGACATCCGGATGTTCCCATTCCCGGAAGAACAGGGTCTCGGGCCAGCGTTCCATCCGGCTGAAACGGAAAGGCTTCTGCAGGTCCTTGGCTCTGCCGTTCGGGTACGGGAACCGGAACGGAGGAAGCCTGGGTTGTGGGGACAGGATTCTGCGGGCTACGTCACGCCACCCCCGAACCACCTCGCGGCCACCAAGGTCACGTCGTCGTAGGGGACGTGCCCTTCGGTGAAACCCTCGAGCGCCTCCAACACCCAGTTGATCGCCGCCTGGGGTTAGCCCGGGGCTTCGAGCAGAGCCGCGTTGAGCCGGTCCTCGCCGAAGAACTCGCCATCCGGGGACCGCGCGTCGACCACGCCGTCCGAGTACGCG
Organism: Candidatus Sulfomarinibacteraceae bacterium; assembly: GCA_041552055.1. Taxonomy (GTDB): domain Bacteria; phylum Acidobacteriota; class Thermoanaerobaculia; order Thermoanaerobaculales; family Sulfomarinibacteraceae; genus JBFELO01. The sequence goes on from JBFELO010000019.1 coordinate 7,799, forward strand.
AGCAACAGATCGTCCGAGCCGAGCGAAACCTCCAACGCCGTGTGGCCTCCGAAGGACAGGGCTCCCAGGGGCAGTCGATGGTCGGGCAGTCTGAGTTCTTCCACCTCACGAGACGCCCGCCGCACGAGCGGTGGAGGCTGGCCGGCCAACGAGTATCGCAGCTTGCCGGACCGGGGGCAGAATGACAGGTACCCGAGGGCCACGAAGCTGCCGCCTCGGATACCGTCGCCACGCCGCCGCAGTTGGTGGAGGCGCTCGTTGGCGAGCCTGAAGAGCTCGTCGGGATCGGGGTGGGTGAGCGCCAACGAGTGCAGCACCTCGTGGGCCGCCATCATCATCAACGCTCCCGAGATCGATTTGCCGGAAACGTCGCCGTAGGCGAGCGCCCGCTCGCCGACGGAGCCGCCGGGCAACTCGGTGTAGAAGTCGCCCCCAATCTCGCGAGCTGGATGACAGGTCGCGACCAGCTGCCAGCCGTCTGCAGCCTCGAGGCTCTTGGGGAGCAGGGAGGATTGAATCGCTGCCGCGATCTTCAACTCCCGATCGAATTCCGCCTGACGGGCACGCTCGTCGAGCAGCAGATTGGTCTCCAGGGCGATCGATGCCTGGTTGAGAAGCCCACGGAGCAGCTCCAGTTCTTCTTGTTCGAGCGTCGTCTGGCCCGACGTGCCGGACAGGACCATGAGACCGACGGAGCGACGGGTCGAGGCAACGAGCCCCAGCACCTCGACTCCGGCGGCAGCCAACGCCTCGCCGAGCTGATCTGCGTCGCTCGAAATGAGCCGCAGAGGCGCCAGTTCGTCGATGCGGACGAGCGACCCCCGCCGCTGGATGTGGTCGTAGACCATGTTCAGGCTCGGCAGGACATCCGGCAGCTGTTCTGGTCCGGCAGCGCGCCGGAGGCTGTTGGAATCGATCAGGTAGAGCGCCGCGAAGCGGACCCCGAGAAGACCCGGGAGTCGTTCGACGAGCTCGTTCACCACGGGAGCGAGGTCGACCTCGCTCGTGAAGGCCTCCCCCATCTCGACGATCGCGCGCTGCAGCCGCAGACGTTCGGCAAAGAAGAACCGGTCGACCGGTCCCTGAATTCGGTGCCGGAGAGGCTCGAACAGCAGCACGATCGCGAGTGCGAACACCACCGGGAAGAATGGCGACGCCGCGAGCTGTGTGCCCCGAAACATCAGGTTGAAGGAGGCGATGCCCAACGCGTAGACCGCCGTGACCAGGGCTGTGGTGGCCGTGTAGAGCAAGCTCTTGCGCAGAATCACCCTGATGTCGAGGAGCTGGTAGCGGATGATGGCGTAGGCAAACGTGATCGGCACCAGGATCAACGGAACCGCGCCGTAGATCAGGAATCGCTCGGTCTTGAGGAAGCTAGGGAACGCCACGGCCAGCACGATGAACGGCGCGACGCCGAATAGCGTTCCGAGAAACACCAGACCCGCACCCTGACGCTGCTGCACGTCAGGCAGGTGGCGCGAGCCGAGGAACAGGGCGCCGAGGCCCAGCGCCATGTAGCCCACCATCACCCACCAGTTGGCGGCGGGCGCACCGCTGATCAGCGCCAGACTGTGGCCGGTGTACCTCGACCACAACACGGTGCCGACGTACACCAGCGGCGGCAGCAGGTAGAGAGGCACCATCCTCGGGCTGCGGCGAGCAATCCAGCCGAGGGTGTCGGCGATGGGGTCGCGACGCCATTCCCAGATCGGCCGGGGAAAGATCAGGAAGAAATGCAGGAACGCCGCCGGCAGGAACAGCAGCGCCACGGTGCCGGTCGTCAGCACGAACGAGTCCACCCACGAGTACGACGCCGGGCGCAGGCGGCAGACGAGGAACAGCATGAACAGGCTGCACATGGTCGCGAACACCCGCGACGCCGGCAGTCGTGGCTGCCGCACCACCACGAACGAGCCGACCAGGAAGAAGGTGAATCCAAGGATCACCGCCGCCAGGTACGCGACGTCCCCGACCGTACGCCGTCCCAGTTCGACGTCGACCTCGTAAGTGTGGCCACCCGACCGCACGAGGTAGGGCACGGTCTCACCGAACTTGTGCTTGTTGAGCAGCTGCTGAGCATGGGTGTTGGAGTCGAGCACCGTCCTGTCGATGCCGACAATCTCATCGCCGGGGCGGATTCCGGCTCGGTCCGCACCGGAGCCCACGACGACCTGACGGACGACCCGCGCACCCGGCACATCGACCTCCAGAATCACACCGTCGTAAGGACGCGGCAGGAACATGTCTGCCACCGACAGTGCGGCGATCAGAAACGCGAGAAGGCCGGGCGCGAGCAGACCTGCAGTGCGCCGGTTGAACCGAAGCATCCTTCACATGATACGCGGATCGGTTGGGTTATGTTCGCGGGTCCGCCGCGGCGCGCTGTCCGCCTCCGCCAACCACGCGGTATTGCAGGTTGACAACCCCGGCCGGATATTGCCGGCATCCGATGAGTTGCAGTCGCTCACGGCTAGGCTGGTCGGCGAACAGGGGAAGGTCGCTCCCGAGCAGAACCGGGATAACCCTGATGATGCTCCCGTTGATCCGATCGTCCGCCAGGAAAGACGCAGCGGGGCGCGAACTACCCACCAACCACGGCCAACGCAGTGCGCGGTTCGCCACATCTGCCAGCACCTCGGTCGGGCTTGCATCGTACCGTGATTTCCGGCCACGGCCTCGCCACGGGTGACGGCCACGGCAGCGATACCGAGAATGAACCCATCGATGACGCTGAACAAACCTTCAGTATCGGAACGAGCTACGGACACGAGATCACGAGCAGAATCGACTCCTTCTCCGACCACGGTGCCACCATCACCAGTCGGACTTCCGGCACCAATCTCCACCACCCGCTTCCAGTTTCGCATCCAGCTGCTCCCGATCGTTGGGTAGCGGTGGTTCCAGGCCGTTTCGAAGGCTGTCAGCGTTTCCTCTGCCGCTGGCGAGGCGCACGCGCGAGAGGCCTATCTCACCCAGCTGCGATTGTAGTCGTGGTCCTCGATCGCCGCCGCATGCTCGGTCGGCAGTAGCGGCTTGAAGGTGTCGACCATCACCGCGAGCTCGTCGGTCCGCTTGGAACCTATGGAGGCCTCGTACGTCCCTGGGTGTGGGCCGTGCGTCAGGCCGCGCGGGTGGAACGAAATCGACCCCTCGCCTATCCCCTTGCGGCTGGTGAAGTTGCCCGCGACGTAGAACAGGACCTCGTCACAGTCGGGCGAGGAATGCGCGTAGGGACATGGGATCGCCCGTTCGTGGAAGTCAACCAACCGCGGAACGAAAGAGCACACAACGTACCCCGGTCCTGCAAACGTGATGTGGCTAGTCGGCGGCAGGTGGAGCTGGCCGGTCTTGGGTTGATAAGCGAGAATCGGAAACGCGAACGGCCACAGCTGGCCGTCCCAACCCACGACATCGAACGGGTCGTTGCTCATCTCGAACGCGGTCAACCGACCGCCACTTTGCACCACCAGGCGCCGTGGCGCTCGCATCGACTGCGGGCCACCATCCGGCCAGCGAGGCCCCCGGAAGTCATGGTGCGTGTATGGGGCGAACATATTGAGCTGACCCTCCGGGCTGCGGAACTGCGTCGGCACCCTGAGCGGTGTGCGGGCCTCCACCACCAACAGGTGTGCCGGCCCGTCGAGCACGTACCGGTGCGGCAGGGCCTGAGGCACGTACACGTAGTCCATGGGCTCGAACGCCACGACCCCGAGCGGCGTCTCCACTCTGCCCGAACCGCTGTGGACGAAGGTGAGCTCGTCACCGTCGGCGTTCGCCACCAGCGTCTGCTCACTCTCGGTGGGCCGCGACAACCAGATCCCGACGTCGGGATTGGCCATCAGCAGTCGGCGGCCGAGAAAGGGGGTGCCACCCTCGGGATTGGCTCCGCTGAGGTAGTGGCAGCGTCTGAGGGCACCCCGCCACACGGCCTCTGCCCACCCGGGGTGTGGACCCAGATCCTCCTCACCATCGACCCAGTGGGGAGGCCGGCGGTGCCACATGATCGTGTACACGCTGTCGAACCCCTGTCGGGTGAAACAATGTTCGAAGGTCAACTGGCCGTCGACCTCGAACACCGTGTGCGGCTTGTCGGGGATCTGGCCGTACCTCAACCTGTGGATCATGCTGCCCCCTCACGCGAGATTCCCGGACGGTCTCTCAAGACCCCGCCCCTGCATTCAACTGGCGGCGAATCGCTTCACGATCCAGCTGATCACGCTCGATGGCCTCGAACAGCGCCCGGAAATTTCCCTCACCAAATCCACGCGCCCCACGCCGCTGGATCACCTCGTAGAAGAACGGTCCCGCCTGTGCGTCGTCGTACAGCAGTCCACCCTCCACCATGAAAATCTGCAGCAGGTAGCGGTCGTCGTCTCCGTCCACCAGCACACCGAGTTGACGCAACTCGTCCAGGTTCTCTTCTAAATTGCTGACCCGCCGGCTGACCAGCCGCCCTGGCAGCATGTCGTAATACGTTGCCGGCGTGTCGAGAAACTCGATACCGGAGCCACGCAATCCCTCGACTGCAGGGATGATCGACGGCACGTGAAACGCCACATGCTGGACACCGGGACCGCCGTTGGCCTCGACGAATGTGTAGATCTGGCTCGCCTCGTAGTTGGGCGTGACCGGCTCGTTGTTGGCGAGCTTGATTCCCGACTCCGAGTCCCACATCACGATCGATGCCAGTCCTGAACCACCGGACTCGGAGCTGATGTCGGCGGTGTGGAAGTGAACTCGCCAGTACTCTTCGAATCCCATGATCTCGCGGAGCCAGGCCGCGTGGTGGCCCAGGGTGAGCAGGTTCGACGTGATGTGATCGATAACCTGAAACCGATGTCGATTCTCCTGCCCCACCGACTCGACCGGAGAAAAACCCGGCGGCAGGCCATCGGCCGCTCGCTCCACGAACCGGAACCTGACATCACCAAGAGGCGTCGCGATGTCGAGCCAGCGGTAAGGCTGACCCTGCTGATCTTCGGCCGCCATGAGATCGGTACACATCGTGGCCCCCCGCTCGGACAGGATCCGCCTCGTGTGCTCGACGTCGCGTACCCGAAACCCCACCGTCCGGACGCCGTCGGGGTGGCGTCGCAGCCACCGATCGCCCGACGAACCCCGCTCGGACGGCGAGACGCACACGCACTGCACCTTGCCCGCCGCGAAGAGCACGGCCCGCTCACCACGTTCGGCAGCGGCGCGCTCGCCGAGACGAGCCACCTCCGCCACGTCCATCATCGCCGTGTAGAACCTCCGGCTGCGTTCGAGATCTGCGACCACGAACTCGTACGCGTCGTAGCCGATGATCCCAAGGCCGGAACCTGATTCACCCATGAGCGCCTCCCAAGCCCCATCTCTCACGGCGTGTCCACTGCGAAACCCGGCGAGAATTGCGGGCTCACACCGCGGGACGACATCTTAGCAAAGCGAACTGAGTCGCCGTCGCGTTACGATATACCGGACCCCGTGTTGGAGAGGCGTGCCGGTTGTCACATCAACTGACGCGCAGGGCCGTTTGCTACGGTGGGCCGGGGCCTGCTATCGATGCCACCTGATGTCCGACCCCTCGAAGACCCCTTCCATCTCTTTCCACAGGTCTTCGAGGTTGCAGCGCATGATGATCATGTCCTGCCAGTTCCCGTCCTGATCGCGGACGTGCTCGGGGATCAGGAACTCGTCGTGGAATCCGAGCCGCTTCATGATCCTCTGAGCTCCCACTTGGGGGCGCATCATGCGGGCCACGATGCGATCCACCTTGGCCTCCGCCGCGATGAAGTACAGCTCTCGCGCGAGCAACAGTCCAAGCCCGCGACGCTGAAAGGTCTCCGAGACGATCAGTCGGATCTCGGCGATGTTGTCGCCCCAGCCGTGGCCCTCGAGCTCGAGTGCACCGTCGGCAACGACCTCGTCGTCGTGGATCACCATCAGCCGACGAACCCGTGCCGGGTCGATGTCGTGGATCCGACGTTCGACGAATTCCCAACGCGTCACGTCGACCCGCAGGTACTTCCGGTCCTCCTTCGGCAGCTCGGCGAAGAAGTCGAACGACCGCTGAACGTCGTCCGGCCCCATGTCGCGGATGGTCACCTCGGTGCCGTCCTTGAGAGCCACGGTCTTTTCCATGGCGAGCCTCCTTCCGTGAGATCAGGGATTCCGAGCGACGCCCCGTATGGGCGAGCCGGTTCGCCTTGTGATTGCAGCCTGATCTATAAATTATTTCTCTGCCTTGATTTCGTCAAGCGACCCTGTGGGCGACCTCAGTCCGCGTCGCCTGCGATCTCGTTGCGGGTCTCCTCCGCGAGCACCGCCTGCGCTCGGTAATTGGGGTGGTCGATGATGAGTCGGACGATGGTTCCGTCGGTGCGCAGCAGCGCTGATCGTTCGGCGTCCATTGGCCAGGAAACGTACTGCACCGACGAGATCCTGGTCGACGACACCTGAGCATTGTCGAACAGGGCGGCCACCGGTTCGGTGTCACCCATCCGGAGCCAGAGATGTCGATCCAAACCCACGAGCTCCTGGAGGTGGCGGGTCCGTTCCTCGGCGGTCTCGTACGCCAGCATCAGAGTGGCGGAGAGTTCGCCGCCCGCCGGGATCAGCGGGTTGTACGCTTCGAGTTCGTCCTCGATGGCACCCTGGCGCAGCCAGCTGTCCTCCGCACGGAGCATTTCGTGAACCTGGTAGAGCACTGTGGCACGGGTTTCGAAGTGAACGGTGGCGTGGTCACCCACCGTCACACGTCGTTTGGCCTTGAGCGCGATGATACGTCTCCGCAGGTCTGGCCGCTCACGTGCGTACTCTTCTTTCGACAGGATCTCGGTGCTCGTGATTGGCTGCATGGTCTGCTCCTGCCGACGGCTGTACAGATCTCGAGCTGCTCGCGATCGTTGATCAGACGTCGTCCAGGGCTTTCTGGAACTTCCCGGCGTGCGAGCGCTCGGCCTTGGCCAGCGTCTCGAACCAGTCAGCAATCTCGGCGAACCCTTCGTCACGGGCGGTCTTGGCCATCCCCGGGTACATGTCGGTGTACTCGTTGGTCTCACCGGCCACTGCCGACGCGAGCATCTGCTCGACGTCGCCGATCGCCATTCCGGTGGCCGGATCTCCCACCTGCTTGAGGTAGTCCAGGTGCCCGTGCGCGTGCCCGGCTTCGCCCTCCGCGGTGTCCCGGAACAACCCGGCGATCTCGGGGTGCCCCTCGATGTCCGCCGCCCTGGCGAAATGCAGGTAGCGGCGGTTCGCCTGAGATTCGCCGGCAAACGCTTTTTTCAAGTTGTCGTGAGTCTTGGTGCCTCTCAGATCTGCCATTTCTTACCTCCTTGCGTTCGCTGTGCCTCCCGATCGACCGCAGCGGGGGCGAGTGCGTGCCGTCACAATCGATGGCGTCGATGATCGCCAGCCGAGGTGTCCGTCACCCCGAGGCTCGAACTTCGGTGCCGGCGGGTGATCTGATGCGTGCAAGCCTCGGAGGTTGCTGACAAGAGGTACTCCCGACCAAGACCGTGACCATACTTACGTGCAGCACCACTACCCATCAAGCCCCGAATGCTGACATTCCTGCCATCTACGTGTTCCGCGAGAACAGCGGTCGAACGATCAGCTCTCGGGGTGGGTCGGATACGTGAGGTAGTGCTCGAACCACTGGTGGAACTCGTCCACGACGACGTCGTAACGGCGCTTGATGGCCGCGTACATCTGCGCGTTACGGATCGCCAGCGCACACTGCTCGCCGATCGCCTGAATCAGGTGCGTCTCGTCCGTGGAAAACACGTACTGGTGGTGAGTGTAAATCGACAGCACTCCGATCGCTTTTTCCCTGATCATCAGCGGCACGAACAGCATCGACGCGATCCGTTCACGGATCGCCTCCTCGGGATGGGCGATCAGCGGGCTTTTTCGGACATCGACGATCGGCACGCATTCGCCCTCGATCGCCCTCCAGACTCCCTTGCCCGGGAGCGCTGAGGCCTTTTCCAGGTAGCGCGAACTGAGCCCGTACGAAGCGCGAAGCTCGAGATGTTGCTCCTTGGCGTCAAGCAGTCGAATGGTGCAGCCCTTGGTGCGGAGATCTTCCGTCACAACCTGGACGATCGCATTCAGCACGTCGTCCAGGTCCAGCGACGATCGGATAGTGTCGGACACATGGCCCAGGATCTGGTGGAACATGGCGTGGCTGACCGCGCTCGTACAGAACAGCGCCGCGACCTGGAAGGACTCGATCTCGTCGCTTGTGAACTGGCGCGTCTGGTCCGTCGACAGCCGCATCACGCCGATCACCTGACCGCGGGTCGTCAGCGGGATCGTGAGTAGCGACACGATGCCCTCTTTTTTGAACTCCTCTGGATACTGGATGCGGGGGTCGTTTGAGCAATCGGCGATCATCACCACCTTGCCCACGAGAGCCTCGGCAACGCTCTTTTCCGCGTCCACCGGTCCCTTGTTGAGAAATGCCTCGCTCAACCCGTACGAAGCGACGCCCTCCAGGATCTTCTGGTCCCGACTCAGCAGGCGGAAGTGACATCCCTTGAGATCGAACTCGTCGACGAGGGCCTCGGCGGCCACCCTGAGGATCTCCTCCGCGGTGATGGGTGCGTTGAAGGCATCGCCAATCACCCGAAATACGTTGCGACACTGGCTGCAGTCCATACCATCCCCCCGCTACTGGCTGTGCCAATCGGCAGTATAACCGAGAACGATTCCTGCCGTGATGCCTGACTCTCGTCGGCTTTTCATAGGTATAGCGCTCATACTCGTCATGCAATATAGCTGGTGCACCGGCTATCTGCACTGATCGAGGTCAACATCGGAAGATCTGGCGGCCGGTGATCGATCGTCAGCGTCAACAACACCCTCGCAACTCGATCCGCCAGGACCTATCTTCGTCAGTAGCGCCCACAAACAAAACGGATCAGCTGAGGGAACCATGGCCGTGAAGATCCAGCGCGTCGCTTATTTTTAGGCGACCGTTCGAGACCGGCCCGGAAAGGGGTACAGAATGCTGTCGCAACTCGCCCAGGCCGGAGTGAACCTGCTCGCGTTCAGCGCGATACCGACCGGCACCGATCAGACGCAGCTGATGATCTTCCCGGAGGACGAGACACTTTTGGTCTGCGCCGCAGAGGACAGCGGTCCGACGCTCGCCGGTCCGCAGCACGCCTTCCTGTGTCACGGAGACGACAAGCAGGGCGCCCTGGCGGAGTTCCATCGCCTGCTCTGCAACGTCGACATCAATGTGTATGCATCGAGCGGCGTCTCGGACAACCGCGGGCGCTTCGGCTAGATGGTGTACGTGAAGGCCGACCGGTTCGAGGCCGCTGCGCAGGTTCTCGGTGAATAGTCCGCGCCGCCGCCGCGGCACGCTCCGCAGTCTCAGTTGACGTTCGAAATCTACACCAGCTCGAGTTCTGGGGTGCTCGTGACCGCCTCCCCGGGTTCACCGAACGCGTTGCCGGCACCGTGGACCCTAGCCACCTGCGTTCTCGTTTCGAGCAACCTGCCCGAGAGCGCTTCTCAGGAATTCAACAACCAGACTGGCTACTTCTTTCGCCCACTCCAAAGCTCGATCCAGCGACCCAGTGCGCGCCGGAGGGCCCGGAGATATTCCGATTCCACCGGAGAGTCGACTAACTCGAGTCCGCCGACGCCGGTATATTGTCGTTGCCCGCGTCTCTTTGCGACCGCTTCTGCCTCGGCTTGAGAACCTCTCTCGCGTGCTCGATCTCAGCCGCGGTGACCGCCTCGCGCAACCCCTCCATCGACTTCATGACCTCGGCGAACTTCGTGCCCTCCGCGGCGCTGATCCACTCGAGCTGTAGACGCTCGGGGCGCACTCCGGCCCGCTCGAGCTTGTTCCAGAGCTTGTGCACCCGCTTCACCGTCTGCCGGTTGGCGTCGATGTAGTGGCAGTCGGCAAAGTGGCATCCAGACACGAGCACCACCGGGGCACCGCATCTGAACGCCTCGAGCACCATGTCCTCAGATACCCGACCGGAGCACATGGTTCGGATGAGGTGTCCGGTGGGGGGGTACTGGAGACGCGAGATGCCGGCCATGTCGGCGCCCGCGTACGAGCACCAGTTGCACGCGAACACGACGACCTTGTCTTCTGGGTCCTCCTCGAGCATGGCGCGGACCTGCGCCAACAGTTGATCGTCGGTGAAGTGCCGCATGGTGATGGCACCGGTCGGGCACGCGGCCGCGCACGTCCCACAACCAGCGCACAGCGCTTTGACGAGCTGCGCCGGTTCTTTCTTCTCCCACTGGATCGCCTGAAACGGGCACACTGACGCGCACAGGCCGCAGTTGCTGCATTCCGCCTGCTCCACCTCGCCGATGGTCGCTTGCAGCTTGACGGTGTCCGCGGCGAGGAACACCGAGGCCTTGGCCGCCGCCGCCGAGGCCTGGGCGACGGAGTCGACGATGTCCTTGGGACCGTGCGCCGTGCCGGCCAACAGCACGCCTTCCACGCCGGTCTCCACCGGTGCGAGCTCGGGATGCCGCTCCAGGAAGAACCCGTCCAGTCCCACAGGGACCTTGAGCATTTCGTGCAGCACGTCTGTGGCAGGCTGCGCCGGCCTCATTCCGATGCTGAGGACGACCAGATCGGTCGGCACCTCGACCCGACGACCAAGAAGCTCGTCGTAGCATCTCACCACCTCGGCGCGTTGATCGCCCACAACCTCCGCCCTTTCCCCCGACGGTATTCGGACGAACAGGACCCCCATCCCCCGGGCCTCGCGGTACATCTCCTCGGCACCGGTCGAGACGGTCCGAATGTCTCGGTAGAAGATCGTGGTGTCGATGCCCTGCCGCTGCAGTTGCATCGCCTGTTTGATGGCGGTGGGACAGCAGTAGCGCGAACAGCCGGTGAAGCCGTCCTGCTCCCTCGACCCCACGCACAGGATGAACGAAGCCGCCTTGGGCCGTCTGCGGTGGATTCTGAACCCCTCCTCGTTTCTATAGAACGCCCGCTCGAGCTCGACGCTGGTGATCACGTTCGGCAGTTCACCGTACCCGTACTCGCCGTTCGGGTCGTACAGATCGGCACCGGTGGCGAGGATGATCGTCCCGACGTGCAACCCCTTTTCAGTCGCACCACTCAGCCTCACCTCGAAGTTGCCAACGAAACCGGTGATCGACTCTACCTCTGTGTTCAACAAGACCCTGGCCTTGGTCTTCTTGAGTCGTTTGAGCTTCCGGTCGAGCACCTCCGCCGCCGGTCTCATGTTCGGGTATAAGTACTTGAGGTTCGGTTCGGCGAGACGACCCCCGAGCCGGTCTTGCCTCTCCACGATGGTGACCGAAAAACCCTGAGCCGCCACGTCGGTGGCCGCCTGGATGCCGGCGATTCCCCCTCCGATGACCAGCGCGGCAGGGATCATGGGTGCCTCACCCTCGAACAGGGGCTCCAGGTGACGGGCCCTGGCGACCCCCATGCGGATGAGGGTTCTGGCCTTGTCCTGGGCACCCTCCTGTTGCCTTGCATGGACCCACGAGCACTGGTCCCGAATGTTGACCATCTCCAGCATGTAGGGATTGAAGCCGATCCCCGAACAGGCCCCCCGGAACACCGGCTCATGGGTCCGCGGCGTGCAGGCGGCCACCACCATGCGGTTCACATTGTGCTCACGGATGAGCTCGGCCAGCGCATCCTGGCCGGTGGACGAGCACGCGAACAGGTCGGTCGTGGCCACCACCACATCCTGCAGGGAGGACGCGTAGTCGGCGAGTCCGTCGACGTCCAAAACACCCGCCACGTTGACGCCACAGTGGCACACCATGACACCGATCCTCGGCGGACCGGAAAGGTCCATGGGTTCGACGGGCTCTTCCTTCTCCTCGATGCGGTGTCCGGCCAGGAACAGCTGTGCCCTCGCGGCGGCCGCCGATGCCTGCGCCACGCAGTCCGGGATCACCTGCGGCCCCACCGAACTGCCGCAGGCGAAGATCCCACCCCGAGTGGTCTCTACCGCGGACACCGCGGGGTCTTTTCGAGCGATGAAGCCGTGCTCGTCGGTCGCGATTCGAAGCGTCTTGGCGAGCCTGACAGCGCCCTCGTTTGGAGCCGCTGCCACCGACAGCACCACGAGATCGGCAGGGATCCGTCTCTGCACGTGCCCGATCGTGTCCTCGACGAAGAGTTCGAGGGTTTCATCGTGCGGTACCAGATCAATCTTCGCGGGCCGTCCGCGAACGTAGGTGGCACTCTGCTCCTTCAGCGAACGCGCCACAAAGTCGTCGAACCCCTTGCCGAATGCCCGAAGGTCGGTGTAGAGGATCGTGATCTCCTCCACCTCGGGGTCGTGCTGGCGGATCAACATCGAGTCCTTGACCGCGTTCATGCAGCAGAACCGGCTACAGTAAAAGCGCCCCCCCTCACCACGGGCGCCGACACACTGGACGATCACGATCCGCCTTGGCGTCTGCAGGTCGGAGGGGCGTACCACATGTCCCTGGGTCACCCCGGACGCGTTGAGCATTCGCTCCAACTCGAGGCTGGTGATCACGTTGGGAAAACGACCATAGCCGTAGTTGCCAAGCTTTTTCGCATCGAACTCCTGGAACCCGACAGCAACCAGAATCGAGCCGACGTCGATCTCGATCTCCTCCGGCAGCATGTCGAAGTCGATCGCATCGGGTTCGCAGGCTCTGACACAGTGATCGCAGAACAGAATGGTGTCGTTGAGGCACGCGTCCAGATCGATGGCGTACGCGGCAGGCACGGACTGTGGAAACGGCCGGTAGATGGCCTTGCGCGCCTTCAGCCCAACGTCGAACTCGTTGCCCCCCACCTGGGGGCAGACGTCCACGCACAGCCCGCAGGCAACGCAGAGGTCCTCTCGCACGTAGCGCGGATTCTTGCGAACCCGTACTCGGAAATCGCCGGGCCGGCCCCGACACCCCGTGACTTCTGCATTGGTGACGACGTCAATCAGAGGATGCCGACCGGCATCCATGGCCTTGGGCCCGAGGATTCAGATGGAGCAGTCCATGGTGGGAAAGGTCTTGTCGAGCTGCGCCATGCGGCCGCCCAGCGTTGGACCCTTCTCTACCAGGGTTACTGGAATCCGCGCGTCGGCCAGGTCCAATGCCGCCTGAATCCCGGCTATACCCCCACCTATCACGAGGGCACGCTTCTTCCTGACAGGTTCCAACTCCTCTTCCGGCTCATCGGGTAGCAAGTCCACGCTCCACCCCCTGTGACGATATTGCCACGTCGAGCGGGAGGTCACTTCGCCAACCAACCAGGCCGACATCGCCACCCGATGCAGCCCGTCCGACGCGGTCGCTCGTTGTCAGGCACCCGTTCCGCTGGTAGCAACTCTCCCTACTTCAACGGGTGCATCGGTGTTCTCGAACCGGCGCAGGCACTCCGGTTTAAACCGCTGTCGCTCGAAACCCAACTTGTCGAGAGGGACGCCCTGGGCAAAGGCGAGCAACTGGAAGTAATAGATCGGCGGGGTGTGGAAGTCCTCCTCGAACAACTTGGAGACCTTCATCTGGCCGTGGTCGAACTGGCCGAAACAGGTGGGACAGATCATTCCGAGCAAATCCGCCTGCTCTTCGTTCACCGTCGACAGTAGATCGTGCATCATCTTGTTCGGGATGTCATCGTCCTGGCACGCCTTGCCGCAGCACAGGTACCAGTTACGATGGCGTACAGGGGAGGCGCCGAGAGCCTCCACCAAGCGCTCCATCACCTCCGGATTGTCGGGGTTGTCCACGTTCATGATGCGGCTCGGTTTGAGCAGGTGGCAGCCGTAGTGGATTGCCACCTTGAGCCCTTCGAGCGGCCGAACAACCGACGCGCGCACCGCGTCGTATCCGACTTCGTCCCGAACAAGGGTGGCGATGTGGCGCACCCGGCTAGTGCCCTTGTACTCTCGGCCGATCCGCCCCAAGCGCTCGTTCACCTGACCCCTCAGGTCGTCGTCGTCGTGGAGCAGGTGGTAGGTCTCTGATAGCGTCGCCGTGCAACCCGAACAGTTCGTGAAGATGTCGAGGTCGAGATCTTCGGCCAGCGTCAGATTCCGCGCCGCCACCGTCAGCCAGGCCACCTTGTCTTTGGACTTGAAGTAGATGGGATCCGGGCAGCATGACGCGCCCTCGAGGTCGACGATTCCAACCCCGAGTTTGGGCAGGGTTTCGCGGATCGCGAACTCCATGGCAGGGTGCCGCGCCGGGATCAGGCATCCGGGGAAGAACGCGAATCGTTTCATGGTGCACCCCCCTCTTCGGCCGCCGGCTCCAGTATCTTGGCTATCTCATCCATCGGTACCGGAGGCAGCGGAGAAAGTCCGAACTTGGCACGCTGCTTGTCTATCGCGGGGTTGGGCGGCACGGTGCGACCGGATTCCTCGAAGGTCTTGATCACCCTCTCGGCGGCCACGGGAGCAAGACCCCGATCGGCCAACATGTTCTTCATGGAGATGATCACCTCGACCGGCTTCACCTGCTGCGGGCATCGCTCGTGACAGTTGTAGCAGTTCGTGCAGTCCCAGAGAATCGAGTCCTCCCGAATCAGCTCGTCCCCGAGGCCGTACAGCACCATGAGCATGATCTCGCGCGGGTTGAAAGCGCCTTCGGAGTAGGTGCTGGCCGGACAGTCCCCCACGCACGCGCCGCATTGGTAACAATAATTCGCCAGGTCTCCCTCGACCTTCTCCGCCAGCTCACGCTTGAAGGCGAAATCGACTCGGACTACGTCGTCTTTCGTTTTCGAGGCCATCACAGCCGCCTCCCTGTCCGGACGCCGGTTCCCGTATTCGGGATACTACGGTTCATTCCACCCAACCAGATCATCCACACGCGGTCGGGCGGGTACTCGGTATCACGTCTCGGGTATCTGGGCCCTGTCGCCATCATCAGTTCACCGGAGTCTTCTTCTTCTTGAGGTGACGGATCGAGTTGGAGCGGCACTTTGGGCACGACCGCTCCTTGTCCTCGCCCTTCTCGACCTTCTCCTCGTACTCGTGTCCGCACATCATACAGCGGAAGTTTTCAATGGTCACCGTGGCCATCCACGCCTCCCTCTCGTCCGCAATCCGTAATCCGCAATCATTGTCTTCATGCCGGCGGGACCGCCTCCACCTTTTCTTTGAAAGCCGGCTTCTTCTTCGGCTTGGGCTTCAGCGCCTCCATGGCGTGTTCGATCTCATCCATCGTCACCGTTTGGCGCAGTTCCTCCATCTGGTGCATCACCTTGGCGAACTTCTGCCCCTCGGCGGCGCTGATCCATTCCAGCTGCAGCCGCTCTGGCCGCACTCCTGCTTTCTCGAGCTTGTTCCACAGCTTCTGCACGCGTTGCACGGTCTGACGATTGGCGTTGATGTAGTGGCAGTCGGCGTAATGGCAGCCGGACACCAGCACCACCGGAGCGCCGCACCGGAACGCCTCGAGCACCATCTCTTCGGACACACGGGCCGAACACATGGTTCTGATCATGCGGTTGGAGGAGGGGTACTGGATACGCGAGATGCCGGCCATGTCACCGCCGGCATAGGAGCACCAGTTGCAGGCAAAGCCGAACACCTTCTCCTGATTGTTTTCGGCCAGGATGGCGCGGATCTGCGCCATGATCTGGTCATCGGTGAAGTGGCGCATCTTAACGGCGCCAAAGGTGCAGGCAGCGCCACAGTTCCCACAACCGGCACAGGCGGCCTCGATCACCGTGGCCACGTCGCCCTTCTGCCAGTGGATGGCGCCGTAGGGGCACACCTTGGCGCAGATGCCGCACTTGTTGCACAGCTCTTCGTCGATGACACTGGTGATCGCCTCGATCTCGATCTTGCCGGCGTTCAGCAGCGCGCCGGCGCGCGAGGCCGAAGCGCCCGCCTGGCATACCGAGTCCTTGATGTCCTTGGGCGACTCGCAGAAGCCGGCGAAGAACACCCCGCGCGTGGGCGCGTCGACCGGCTTCAGCTTGGGGTGCGACTCCAGGAAGAAGCCGTCCGAGGTCTTCGACAGGGTGAGCAGCTTGGAAAGCTTGTCGCGGTCCTTCGGCGGTACGACTCCTACCGACAACACGACCATGTCGAGCTCGTGGCGCTCGAGGGTGCCCGAGGTCGTGTTCTCGACGGTGATGGTCAGATTATTGGTCTCGGGATGTTCCTCGATGTCGCCCGGCAACCCCCGGATGTACCTGGTCCCGCTCTCCTTGGACCGTTGGAACATGTCCTCGAAGGACTTCCCGAACGCCCGAATGTCCTGGTAAAAGACGAAGTTCTCCGTGTCCGGAGAGTGATCTGCCAGCAGCAGGGTGTCCTTGATCGTGTTCATGCAGCAGATGTTCGAGCAGTAGGGTCGACCGATCTTGGGGTTGCGCGAGCCCACGCACTGGATGAAACCGATTCGTTTGGGGCGCTCGCTGTCCGACGGCCGCACGAAATGTCCGGCGGTCGGGCCACCGGCACAGATCAGACGCTCGAACTCCATCGATGTGATGACATTCTCGAATCGGGTGTAGCCATACTCGTCCATTTCGGTGGGGTCATACACGTCCAGGCCGATCGCGACTATGATGGCTCCGACCTCCCGCACCACGATCTCATCCTGGTCGTCGAAGTTGATGGCGTCTTTCTCGCAGACGTCAGCACACTTGCCGCAGGCGATCGGGTTGTTCCCCAGGCAGTCATCCATATTGAGGATGAAGGAGCACGGCACCGCCTGGGGGAAGGGAATGTAGATGGCCTTACGCGTGCTGAGCCCCATCTGGAACTCGTCCGGCTTGACCTGCGGGCACACCTTGGAGCACTCCTCGCAGGCGTTGCACAGCTCCGGATCCACGTAGCGCGCCTTCTTGCGGATCTTGGCCGTGAAGTTGCCGATGTAACCGGAAACCTCTTCCACTTCGGAGTAGGTGAGCAGCTCGATGTTTGGATGCCGACCGGCATCGATGGCCTTAGGCCCGAGAATTCATATCGAGCAATCCATCGTGGGATAGGTCTTGTCCAGCTGCGCCATGATCCCACCGATGGATGGTTGCTTTTCCACCAGCACGACCTGGTGGCCGGCGTCCGCCAACTCGATGGCCGCCTCGATTCCGGACACCCCTCCACCGATCACCAGCGCTGCCTTGGTGACCGGCACGCTCATCTCCTCCTGCGGCTCCAAGAACCGCGCCCTGGCGACCGCGCTGGCCACCAGGTCCTTGGCCTTGTCCGTCGCACCCTCCCAGTCGCCGGGATGGACCCATGAGCAGTGCTCACGGAGGTTGGCCATCTCCATGAGGTATGGATTGAGGCCGCCCTCGAGAACACACTGGCGGAAGGTGGGTTCGTGCTGCCGCGGCGTACACGACGCCACCACCACCCGGTTCAGCTTGTGCTCGAGGATCGCGTCCTTGATCTCGTTCTGACCCGGGTCGGCGCAGGT
Source organism: Candidatus Sulfomarinibacteraceae bacterium (assembly GCA_041552055.1). Taxonomy (GTDB): domain Bacteria; phylum Acidobacteriota; class Thermoanaerobaculia; order Thermoanaerobaculales; family Sulfomarinibacteraceae; genus JBFELO01. Next base: position 25,172 of record JBFELO010000019.1, read on the forward strand.
GTACTTGTTGCGAACCGCGCACACGACGTCCGGCAGTGTTTGCGCCCACTCCGTGAGCTCCCCGCAGTCCACGGCTCCAGCGATGTTGAGGCCGCAGTCGCAGACGAACACCCCTATCCGCAGTTCCTCGTCTTTTTCGAGCGTCGCCATATTCACGCTCCCTTTCTGGATGCTGGATGCTGGATGCTGGATGCTGGATCACCCACCCGCCCACAACACGAGGGTGGGAGTGGGAATCGAGCATCCAACATCCGGCGTCGAGCATCTGAAATCACTGATTTCTCCCTAAGTTTCGAGTACCTCGACAACGATCTCGGCGATGTCCTTCATGTCGATTTGAATCTCATCTCCCAGGTTCGGGTCCTTCATGGCGCATCGGTAGTGGATCTGGCACTTGGGGCAGGAGGTCACCATGACCTCTGCCTCGGTGGCGCGCGCCTCGCGCAGGCGCTCGACCTGAATCTGCTTGGCGAAGCGGTCACAGTTCGACCAGGTCCCACCCGAGCAGCACATCGCGGACGGTCCGTGTCGCCTCATCTCTTCCAGATCAATCCCGGGCAGGGCCCCAAGGACCTCCCTCGGAGGGTCGTAGATCCCCAGGTGACGGCCCAGGCGACAGGGGTCCTGGTACGTGATCCGTCGCTGATCGCCGTTCGAAAAGCTGAACTCATCCAGGTGTTCGGCCAGCCACTCCGTGATGTGCAGGATGTGCAGGCTGGTCCCCGTAAGAAACGGCTGGTAATCCATTCGCAACGTTCGGAGACACTCGGCGCAGGAGGTGACCACCACGGTCGCACCGCTCGCCTTGATGAGCTCGACGTTGTGCTTGGCGAGCGCCTCGAAGCTGGCGCGGTCACCGTTCCACAGCAGGTCGTGTCCGCAGCACCGCTCGTCGGGAGACACCACCGGCGTCACGTCGAGCGAATTGAACAGCCGCACCGCCGCCTTCGTCCCGTTGAGCGTGGCCGACTCGTACTCCGGGAAGAACGCGTCGTAGTACATGGCGCAGCCGGTCCAGTAGAAGACCTCGCCCTCCTTCGGAGATGTTGCGAGCTCGTCCGAGATCCAACCGAGCCGGTCCTGCTGGGTGCCGCCCTGGGCCATCATCCGCATCACCGACTGCAGGGCGCCGCCATGCGGGCATTCCGGCTGCTGCCCATCGGTGTGCGCCAGCTCGCGAAGCCGCATGACGAGCTCGGTGTATTTCACCTTCGCCGGACACCGCGAATCGCACAGGCTGCACGTCAGGCAGGCGGACAGCCCGTTGCTGGCGACGATCTCATCCTGGTGTCCCAGGTTGGTCGCCAGCACGTGCCGCCGCGGGCTGTAGTCGGCACCGCTTCTGGTAATCGGGCATGTGGCGGTGCATTTGCCACAGTCGTAGCACGCCCAGGCGTTGGTTTCTCTTGCCATGTCAATCATCAGCGTTTCTCCCCACGATTGGAGTCAACATCAGGCCACCTCCACCACCGCTGCCTCGATCTGGACCGCGCCCCGAGAGAACGGGCTCGGACCCAACGCTCGAACCTGATCGGTGAATTCGTTGACGACCTGCGCGAACCGGCCTCCCTCTGCAGCACTGATCCATTCGAGCCGCAGCCGACCTTCATCGATTCCCAGCAGCTTGACCATGTTCATGGTCTTGGCGAACTGCTCCGCCGCCCGCTCGTTGTCGAAAATGTAGTGACAGTCTCCGAAGTGGCAACCCGACACCAACACACCATCGGCACCCTTCTCGAAGGCGCGCAGCACGAATGCCGGCTGGATCCGCCCGGAGCACATCACCCTGATCATGCGGAAGTTCGGTTGTTGCTGGATTCGCGACACCCCGGCCGTGTCGGCACCCGCGTACGAGCACCAGTTGCAGGCAAACACGATGATCTGTGGCTCCCACGACGGTCCCGCCTCGGATGCGGTCATTTTCGCCGCCGCCGCCGGCTTCGCCTCGCCCCTGGATTTCGCATCGGAGTTGGCTTTCTTGCGTGTGGCGGACTGCGTCTGCCGCCCGCTCTTCGCAGCCGGTTTCTTCGCCGTGCTCGAGTGCTTTCGGGGCGGCGCCGACGGCTTCTTTTTCTGCGTTGACGTCATGAACTTGCCTCCTGGCCGATAAACGCCTCGATCATGGCGTGCACCTGGGTGTCGGTTGAGTGTTTCGACGTGATCGCACCGGAGGGGCACCAACTCGCACAGGTCCCACATCCCTTGCACAGGGATGCATTGATGTTGCTGATGTAGACGTCCGGATCGACCTCGACCAGTTGCGGTGCATGGAAGTCACACACGTCGACACACTCGCCGCAGCCGCGGCACTTGACCTCGTTCACGACAGAGACCGCCGGATCCAGCCTCACGGTGTCGTACGCCAGATACACCGACGCCTTGGCAGCGGTCGCCGAAGCCTGTGCCACCGTGTCCACGATGTCCTTGGGCCCCTGAACGGTTCCGGCCAACAACACCCCCTCCACCGCCGTTTCGACCGGGGCCAGCTCCGGGTGTTTCTCAAGGAAGAAACCGTCGGATCCCAAGCTCGCCTTGAGCATGTCGTGGAAGTTGGCGGTTTCCGGCTGCTTGGGGCGCATCCCGACGCTCAATACCACCATGTCGGCAGCGACCTCCAGGCGTCGGGCGAGGAGGTCGTCGAAACAGCGCACCCCCTCCACGCGGTCGGTTCCCAGCACCTCCGGCTTATGGTCCGGTGGAATACGGACGAAGAGCACGCCCATCCCTCTCGCCTCGCGGTACATCTCCTCCGCGCCGGCAGAGATCGTCCGAATGTCCCTGTAAAAGACCGTGGTGTCGACGCCTCGGCGGTGGAACTCCATCGCCTGTTTGATGGCCGTCGGGCAACAGTACCGCGAGCAACCCGTGAAACTCTCCGGATCGCGTGAGCCCACACACAGAATGAACGCTGCGCTCTTCGGTCTGCTGCCGTTGATTTTCGGAACGTCGTCGCCGGCACACACCGCTCGTTCGAGGTCCTCCGAGGTAATCACATTGGCGAGCTCGCCGTAACGGTAATCTCCTTCCGGTTGGTACAGGTCGGCGCCAAAGGCGAGGATGATCGAACCGACCTGCTGAACCTCATCGATCTCGCCCTGGAGCCTCGCCTCGAAATTCCCGACGAAACCAGTGATGCCTTCCACCTCGGTGTTGAGCAGCACTCGAGCCCCGCTGTTCTTCAGCCGCTCGACCTTTTCCTCCAACACTTCCGCCACGGGGCGCATGGTGGGATAGAGGTACTTGAGGTGGGGCTCGGCCAGCCGTCCCCCGAGTCGATCGCTCTTCTCCACCAACGTCACGGGAAATCCCTGAACCGCCAGGTCAGTGGCCGCCTGAATGCCACCGATCCCGCCGCCGACCACCAGGGCCGATCGATGCATCGGCACCTCGCCTTCCTGGAGCGGCTCCAGATGTCGAGCCCTGGCGACTCCCATCCGAATCAGCGTGTGCGCCTTTTCTTGTGCCTCCTCGGGCTGCTCCGCGTGTACCCAGGAGCACTGGTCACGAATGTTGACCATCTCGAACAGATAGGGATTGAAGCCGATGCGCGCGCACGCTTCCCGAAACACCGGCTCGTGGGTCCGCGGCGTGCACGCCGCCACCACGATGCGGTTCAGTTCGTGCTCCTTGATGAGCTCCGCCATCTCGTCCTGTCCCGTCGACGAGCACGCAAACAGGTTGGTGTCTGCCACCACCACGTCGGGCAGCGCCGCGGCATGCTCGGCCAGCTCCTCCACGTCCAGCACCCCGGCCACATTCACCCCGCAGTGACACACGAAAACCCCGACCCGGGGCGGACCGCTCAGGTCCAGGGGTTCGATCTCCGCTTCCTCTTCCTCGACCCGGTGGGCACCGAGATACAGGCCGACCCGCGCCGCGGACGCCGACGCCTGGGCGACACAGTCAGGAATCACCTGCGGCCCCACGGCGCTGCCGCACACGAAGATGCCCTCGCGCACGGTCTCCACCGCCGACACCGCAGGATCCCGGCGAGCGACGAATCCGTACTCGTCGGTCCCGATTCCGAGCGTCTTGGCCAGCTCGATGGCGCCTTCGTTGGGTGCCGCCGCGACCGACAGCACCACGAGGTCCGCCTGCAGCCGGCGCTGTTCGTGTGCCAACGTGTCCTCTACGAAGATCTCGAGGCTGTCGTCCTCGGGCACGCTTTCAATCTTGGCGGGACGACCGCGCACGTAGGTTGCGCAGTCCTCGTCCAAGACCCTCTGGAGGAAGTCATCAAAGCCCTTGCCGAACGCCCTCAGGTCGGTGTACAGGATGGTGATCTCCTCCACCCCCGGATCGTGCTGGCGTATCAGCACCGAGTCCTTGACGGCGTTCATGCAGCAGAATCGGCTGCAGTACTGGCGACCCCCCTCGCCCCTGGCACCGACGCATTGGACGAACAGGATCCGCTTGGGGGTTTTTCCGTCGGACATTCGGATCACGTGACCCTGCGTCGGGCCGGACGCGTTGAGCATCCGCTCGAGCTCCAGGCTGGTAATCACGTTGGGGAATCTCTTGTAGCCGTAGTTGCCGAGCTTGGTGGCGTCGAACTCGTTGAAACCGACGGCGACCATGATGGCGCCGATATCCAGTTCGAAATCCTCGGCCGCCATATCGAGGTCGATGGCGTTGACGTCACACGCCTCCTCGCACTGATGGCACTCGCTGCAGATGCCGCAGTTGAGGCATCTGGCGGCCTCGGCCATCGCCACCTCCGCGCAGAAGCCCAACTCGACCTCATCGAAGGTGCCGCTGCGCTGCTTGGGATCGAGCGTGGGCATCGCCTCCCGCGGCACGACGTCGGTCTCGATCCGCAGCGTGAGTCGCTCGTCCTCGGTCATCGGTTCTGGCGACCGGGCGGGGGGCTCGAGGCCCTCGTCGACCGGAATGTCTCGGAGCAGGTTGTCGATGGCCCGGGCCGCTCGCTTGCCGTCGGCCATCGCCTCGACGACCGATGCAGGTCCGCGGACGGCATCGCCACCTGCGAACACACGCTCCAGATTCGTGCCGCAGTTCACCTCATCGACGGCACATGTGTCCCATCTGGTGAGTTCAAGGCCACTGTCACGTACGGCGTTCATGTCGGGCTTCTGTCCGATGGCCAGGATTACCGTGTCGAGGTCGACCACCGTCTCGCTGCCCTCGATCGGAACCGGCCGCCGCCGCCCACTGGCATCCTCCTCGCCGAGCTCCATCTGCTGCAGCTCGAGTCCCACGACACGGTCGTGCTCGGCGACGACCCTCGTCGGGGCCACCAGAAACTCGATTTCGATCCCCTCCTCGGTGAGTGCCTCGACCTCCTCGTCGCTCGCCGGCATCTCGCCGCGAGAACGTCGGTAGTAGATCGCGACGGTGTCCGCACCGATGCGGAGGGCGCTGCGCGCCGCATCGATCGCCGTGTTGCCGCCACCGACGACCGCGACACGCCGACCGACATCGATATCCTCTCCCAGATTCAACTTGCGCAGAAACTCGATTCCCCTGAGAACGCCATCAACGTCATCGTTGGGGATCGTCGCCGCCATCGGTTCGTGAGCTCCGGTGGCGAGGAAGACCGCGTCGTACTCATCTCGAAGAGCCGCGAATGCCCGCGTATCGATGTCGACGTTGGTCTGGAACTCGACCCCGAGCCGGCGGATCACGTCGATGTCGGCCTCGAGCACGTGCCGCGGCAATCGATAGGCAGGGATGCCGACCCGGAGCATGCCACCGAGTTCGGCCTCGCGTTCAAAGACGACCACGTCGTGACCACTCCGGGCGAGGTCGTGGGCGGCGACCAACCCACCGGGTCCCGAGCCGACAATCGCGATCCTCTTGCCGGTGCGCTCGCCGATGTTCAGCAACTCTTCCGGAACGGGTGTGTTCTCGAGCACGAATCTCTTGATGTACTTGATGGCCAGAGGATCGTCGACCACGCCCCGCCGGCAGTTCTCCTCGCACGGGTGGTAGCAGACCCTCCCACACACCCCAGGGAGTGCGCTCGTCCGACGGATCAGGGCATGCGCTTCGCGGAACTTCCCGGTAGCCGCCAATGCCAGGTACCCCTGCACGTCTTGGCCGATGGGGCACGCCCCTTTGCAGGAGGCCGTACGCGGGTGATCGATCAGATAGGCGGCCGGCACCGACTGCGGGAATGGTCGGTAGATTGCCTTGCTCGGCTTGATTTTCGAGTCGAAGTTCCGGTCGGTGACTTCGACTGGACAGCGGTCGACGCACAGCCCGCACGCGACGCAGACGTCTTCGTGTACGAACCGGGGACTCTTGCGCACGTGGACCCTGAAGTCGCCTGCTTCACCTTCGCAGCCGACGACCTCGGCGTTCGTGATGACCTCGATCAACGGATGCCGACCGGCATCCATGGCCTTAGGCCCGAGGATTCATATGGCGCAGTCCATGGTGGGAAACGTCTTGTCCAGCTGAGCCATTCGCCCGCCCAAGGTGGCCGACTTCTCGACCAGCGTCACCGGAATCCGGGCGTCCGCCAGGTCCAGCGCGGCCTGGATGCCGGCGATGCCGCCGCCGATGACCAGCGCCCTCTTCTGGCTCTCCGTTTCCACCATTTGCGAAGCCATGGTCTCCTCCCCTCGGTTTCCCGACTCACGGGTGTGGAGAAGTTCGAGCGTTACCGCTCATCCCGTCATCTCCTGTTCGAAAAACGCATCGATCATCGCGTGCACCTGATTGTCCGTGAAGTGCCTGCAGATGATCGCACCGCAGTCGCACCAGCTCGCACACGTCCCACACCCCTTGCACAGCGAGGGGTTGATGTACGCCGTGAACACCCCCGGAGCACTCTCCACGAGCTGTGGCGCCTGGAACTGGCACAGCTTGGCGCACTCTCCGCACCCGCGACACTTCTCGGCGTCGACCTCGGCCACCGCGGGATTCAGCTGAACGTGGTCATACGCCAGCAAGACTGACGCCTTGGCGGCCGCTGCAGAGGCCTGGGCCACGGTGTCCACGATGTCCTTCGGCCCCTGCACCGTCCCGGCCAGGAAGACACCTTCGACCGCGGTCTCCACGGGAGCTAGCTCGGGGTGTCGCTCGAGAAAGAAGCCGTCGAGTCCGACAGGGGCCTTCAACAATCCGTGAAAGACGCCGGTCTCGGGCTGTCGCGGGCGCATCCCGACGCTCAGAACCACCAGATCGGTGGGCGCCTCGAGCGTGCGGCCGAGGAGGTCGTCGTAACACCGAACCGCCTCGACCCTGTTGTCCCCCACCACCTCCACCTTGCGCTCCGGCGGAATCCGCACGAAGAGCACACCCTCGCCACGTGCCTGGCGGTACATCTCCTCGGCACCGGTGGAAATGGTTCGGATATCGCGGTAGAAGACCGTGGTGTCGATACCGCGACGGTGCAGCTCGAGGGCCTGTTTGATGGCGGTGGGACAGCAGTAGCGGGAGCAGCCGCTGAAGCACTCCGGATCGCGCGAGCCGACGCACAGGAGGAATGCCGCGCTGGTCGGTTCCTCGCCTCCGAATGTCAAATCCCCGTCCTCGCAGAAGGCCCGCTCCAACTCCTCGGATGTGATCACATTCGGTGCATCGCCGTAGCGGTACTCACCGGCAGGATCATGGAGATCGGCGCCGAAGGCGAGGATGATCGCTCCGGCGGGGACGGTCTCTTCGACCGCCCCTTTGATGGTCACCTCGAAGCTGCCGACGAAGCCGGTGATCTCGTCCACCTCGGTCGACGTGAGGACCCGAGCCCCACTCTCTTCGAGTTGCTCGATCTTCTCCTCGAGCACCTCGGTCGCCGACCTCATGTTGGGGTAGAGCGATTTCAGGTTGGGCTCGGCCAGACGCCCCCCGAGTCGATCACCCTTCTCCACCAGAGTCACTGGAAAGCCCTGAACCGCAAGGTCAGTAGCTGCCTGGATGCCGGCGATCCCGCCGCCCACGACCACCGCGGCACACGTAATCGGAGCTTCCCCCTCGTGCAACGGTTCGAGGTGGCGAACCCTGGCGACTGCCATCCGGATCAGCGTTCTCGCCTTTTCTTGCGCGGCCGCACGCTCACTCGCGTGCACCCAGGAGCACTGGTCTCGGATGTTGGCCATCTCGAAGAGGTATGGATTGAATCCGATGCGAGCCAGTGTGTCGCGGAACACGGGCTCGTGGGTGCGCGGAGTACAGGCCGCCACCACCACCCGGTTCAGGTTGTGCTCCGCGATCATCTCCACCAGCTGATCCTGGCCGGTCGACGAGCACGAAAAGAGATCGGTCGTGGAGATCACCACGTCAGACAGGGCCCCTGCGGAGTCCGCCAGGTCTTCCACATCCAGGATTCCGCCGATGTTCACCCCACAGTGGCACACCATGACCCCCACCCGGGGCGGACCGGAAAGATCCATCGGCTCGACGGGTTCCGCCTCCTCCTCGACCCGGTGGCCGGCGAGGAAGAGCTCTGCCCGTGCAGCCGTCGCCGAGGCCTGGGCTACGCAGTCCGGGATCACCTGTGGTCCCACCGCGCTGCCACACACGAAGATCCCCTCGCGGGTCGATTCTACCGCCGAGATTGCCGGATCCCTGCGGGCGATGAAGCCGTAGTCGTCGGTCTCGATTCCCAGGATTTCCGCCAGCTTCATGGCGCCGTCGTTTGGTGCCGCCGCAACCGACAGCACGACCAGATCGGCAGGAATCCGATTCTGGGTGTGCTCCAGCGTGTTCTCCACGAATACCTCGAGGGTGTCGTCGTCTGCCAGATGGTCGACCTTGGCGGGCCGCCCGCGCACGTAGGACGCGCTCTGCTGCTCGAAGGATCGGGCCACGAAGTCGTCGAAACCCTTGCCGAACGCCCGCAGATCGGTATAGAGGATGGTGATGTCCTCGACCTCGGGATCGTGGTCTCGGATCAGCATGGAATCCTTGACCGCGTTCATGCAGCAGAAGCGGCTGCAGTAAGGCCGGCCGCCTTCGCCGCGAGCGCCCACACACTGGATGAACAGGATCCGCTTCGGGGTCTTCAAGTCGGACGGCCGCACGACGTGGCCTTGGGTTACCCCCGAAGCGTTGAGCATCCGTTCCAGCTCGAGGCTGGTGATCACGTTGGGCAGCCGGCCATAGCCATAGTTGCCCAGCTTTCGCGCGTCGAACTCCTGGAAGCCGACCGCGACCAGGATCGAGCCGACGTCGATATCCATCTCCTCCGGTGTCATGTCGAAGTCGATAGCTCCGACCTCGCAGGCATCCATGCAGTGGCCGCACGGCAAGATATTGGGCGGGTAGCTGGGATCCTTCTTGCGCTTGTACGCCTCCACCTTCTTGAGCCGCCGCTTCTGTTTCTCGGTCAAATGGCTCATGAAGTTGAGGCACGCGTCGGTATCGATGATGTAGGTGGCCGGCTCCGACTGCGGGAAGGGTCGATAGATGGCCTTGCGAGCCTTGAGGCCAACGTCGAACTCGTTGCCGCCCACCTGCGGGCAGCTGTCCACGCACAGCCCGCACGCCACACACTTCTCCTCCGAAACGAAGCGTGGGTTCTTGCGGACGCGAACCTTGAACTCTCCCGCGTCCCCTTCGCACCCGATGACCTCTGCGTTCGTGACGACCTCGATGAGCGGATGCCGACCGGCATCCATGGCCTTAGGCCCGAGGATTCATATGGCGCAGTCCATGGTGGGAAAGGTCTTGTCGAGCTGGGCCATTCGGCCGCCCAGAGCCGGCCCCTTTTCCACTAAGGTCACAGGGATACGCGCATTGGCCAGGTCGAGCGCCGCCTGGATGCCGGCGATACCACCACCGATGACCAAAGCCCTCTTGGGGGTAACCGGTTCGCGGAGCTGTTCCGGTTCTGCTGGTTGCACGTCCATGTCCATGCTGTCAAACCTCCGCCACGCTCTTCGCCGTGCGAAAGACTGTCGAGCCTGGTCAATCAGCGGCCGCCCCGGCCGCGACCGACTCCTCCGGGTCTTTCTTCTTGCCGCTCTTCTTCTTGTTGCCGTACTCCTGGTCGTAGTAATCCCAGCCCGAGTCGAACGCCCGCAGGTTGAGCTCCTCGGTGCCGGGCGGCACCGAGTGCCTGACCGCTGCACGCATCGAATCACGCGACATCAACTTGGTCACGGCACCGAAGAACCCGAGCATGACGATGTTCTGAACGATCGAGCGGCCAAGCGATTCTGCGATCCGAGTAGACGGAACGCCGAACGCGGGCTGTCCCTTCTTCGGTTTTGCCTTCACCAGGTCCTTCTCGAAGATCAGGGTGCCCTTGTCCTTGAGCTCGTCGCCATACTTGTCGTAACCCTCCGCCGACATCACGATGAAGATGTCCGGCCGGTGGATGTACGGGTACAGCACCTCGGCATCGGACAACACCAGCGTCGAACTGCACGCCGAACCTCGCGCCTCGGGGCCGAAGCTCTGGATCATGGTGGCGTGTTGGCCCTCGTTGACGGCATAGGCGTGGCCGATGATGTGACCCGACAGCACCACGCCCTGGCCACCGAATCCGGTGATGCGGATTTCGGTTCTAGTCATGGAGCCAGCCTCCCTCCCCGGCCATCGGCACGTACCGGTCACCCAGGACCTTCGTGTAGTGCTGGTCCTTCATCTCGAGGAAGGTGGGTCGCTCCTCGTCGATGAACTTGCCGCAGACGATCCTGTCCTGGAACCCGATCCCCACCTCGCGGGTGTCCGCGCCGTGGCGGATCTCCGCGTTGTCGTGGTAGAAGCGCATCAGATCGAGGCCGGAACCGAGCCGGTTGAGGCGCGAGTACAGCGTCGCGCACGGTGTCACCACCTCGATCAGCCGGAACCCCTTCCTATGCAGTGCCTCGGAGAACGACTTCGTGAGGCGTCTGATGTGGAGCGACGTCCAGCGCGCCACGTAGCTGGCACCACAGGTAGCCGCGAGGTGTGGGATGTTGAAGGGGTACTCGAAGTTGCCGAACGGCATCGTCGACGACTTGGCCGTGAGTGGCGTGGTCGGTGCGTTCTGGCCGCCGGTCATGGCGTAGATGAAGTTGTTCACCAGCACGACCAACAAGTCGATGTTGCGTCGCGCCGCGTGGATGAAGTGGTTGCCGCCGATGCCCACCAGGTCACCGTCGCCCGAGAACACCGTCACGTGCAGCTCCGGTCGACCCAGCTTGAGCCCGGTGGCAAACGGCACCGCTCGGCCGTGCGTCGAGTGAAATGCATCGAGCTTCATATATCCCGCGACGCGGCCGGTACAGCCGATGCCCGAACAGATCGCCACCTTGTCGAGGTCGAGCGCCGAGCCCTCGAGCGCGGTGGCGTAGCACTTCACTACGGTGCCGATTCCGCAGGTGGGACACCAGATATGCGGGATCCTGTCCATTCGAAGGTATGGAGAGATCGGATGCTCAGGAATCGAAACGTCGGGTTTGGTTGCGACTGCACTCATTTCACCGCTCCCACAATCGCCTCGCAGATGGTGCTCGGATCGTGCACATTGCCGCCGCCGTGAGGCACCTGCACAACGCCACACTTGCCGGCGGCACAGCGCTCCACCTCGAGCGACATCTGACCGTAGTTGATCTCCGGGACGACGAACGCCTTCAACTCGCCGGCAAGCTCTGCGATCCGCTTCTCCGGGAACGGCCAGACCACCACGAGCCGCAGGAATCCGACCTTGAGGCCTTCCTTGCGCGCGAGGTCGATGGCCATCCTGGTGACCCTGGCAGTGATGCCGTAGGCCACGACAACCACCTCTGCGCCGTCGACCTGCTCCTCCTCGTAGCGCACGATCTTGTCGGCGTTGAGTCGGATCTTGTCCACCAGGTGGCGGACGTTCCACTCCTGGCAGTCGGCACTCATATCCGGGTATCCGCGCTCGTCGTGGGTCAGGCCGGTGGTGTGGAACCGGTAGCCGTCGCCGGCGCGGGCAAACTCGGGCACCGGCTTGCCGTTGAGCTTGTAGGGCCGGAAGTCCTCCGGCTTCTGAGACGTGAGCACGCGCGGGACAATGTCAATTTCGTCGGCCGCTGGGATCACGACCTTCTCGGTCATGTGGCCGACACACTCGTCCATCATGAACATGACCGGCACCCGATAGGTCTCCGACAGGTTGAAGGCGTCGATCGTGAGATCGAACGCCTCCTGTGGCGACTGTGGGCTCATGGAGATCAGCTCGTAGTCGCCGTGCGATCCCCAGCGTGCCTGCATCATGTCCGCCTGGCCCACCATCGTCGGCAGGCCGGTGGACGGTCCGCCACGCTGGACGTTGACCACCACACACGGCGTCTCCATCATCGCCGCCAGGCCGATGTTCTCCATCATGAGGCTGAACCCGGGTCCGCTCGTAACGGTCATCGACTTGGTGCCGGTCCACGCCGCCCCGGCCACCGCCGCCATGCTGGCCAGCTCGTCCTCCATCTGGATGAACGTCCCACCCATCATCGGGAACCGGCGAGAGATGCGCTCCACGACCTCGGTCGAGGGCGTAATCGGATACCCTGCGACGAACCGGCAGCCGGCGGCCATGGCGCCCTCGCCGCAGGCATAGTCACCATCGAGATAGTGAACTCCCGTGAGAACCCCTGCAGGATCCGTTTTCAATTGGGGACCTCCTTCTCTGCTGTCGCGGGTTCGCCTGCCACGTCGGTGGAGAAGATCGCGAAATCCGGACAGATCATTTCGCACAGATTGCAGTTGACGCACTCGCCGGTCTTGACGACCTCCGGCGGGTGGTACCCCTTCTTGTTGAACCGTTCCGACATCACCAGGACGTCCTTGGGGCAGTACTCGACGCAGAAACCGCAACCCTTGCACCGGTCATCGATGATGACCACCTCACCATGGGGGATCGTCACCTGGTCCAGGTCGAGGGGTTTTCGCCAATACCTCATGGGCCGTTCCTCCACTCCGCGTCCTTGCCGTCGGCAGTACCGACCGACGCTCTTCGCCTCATGCCGGGTCCTCCTGATTCATTTGCCCTTCGGGTCGGAGGGCACACCCGCCCTGCTCCAGACCCACCAGGCAATCTTCGCTGTAATATCCAGCGCAACGCATACACGAGTCCAGATCCAATTGGCCGTGACGCACCAGGTCGACACACAGTCCCTCGAGCAGATCGCACAGCTCGTCGAGCTCCGCCGGCTCGAGCTCCTTGACGACCGGCGAGATTCGTTCCGTCTTGAGATTTTCGTACTCCCGAACCACCCGGGCGCCTTCATCACTCGCCGACAGTAGCGTGGCCCTTCTGTCCTCGACACACGGGTCGCGGTTGACCAATCCCAGCTGCTCCAACTTGTCGACATTCTTGGTGATGGCCGCGGGCGTGACGCCGAGATACCGCGCGACCTCGGAGGGTTGCACGTCGGCGTTCACGGTGATGAGTTTCAGCAGGCAGAACTGCGTGCGGGTCAACGGATGAGAACAGCGCTGACCGAGGTACGACTCCTCGAGGATCTCTTTCAGCAGGGAACCGAGGATGTGGCCACAGCGCAGAAATCGGTACAGGCCGGCCTCTTCCTCAGCCAACACGCCATCGAGCGTGGCCGAAGAAACAGCGGTTCCATCACCGCGGGATGACATCTCTTACCTCGTTGATAGTTAACCGGGTCGAATATTAACCATCTCACATAAATTATGCCCCGAATCTTCAGACGTCAAGTGTTTTCTTTGGTTTTTTTATGAGATAGCGTCGCGTTATCAGAGGGCTTTTGGGCGTGCGGCCCCCCCGCCCGCCCGGCGCGCCCTCTCCCAGGCGCGCTCCCCGCGGGTGCACCCTGTCACAATGTTGGGACCCAGAAGAACTGCCCCGCCGGGCGGCGGTGGACCCACCATTGTGAAAGACGGCACGCCCGCACAGCGGGCTATCGTCGGCCTGGCGGTCGCTTCGACTTCCTGACACCCGAGGTGGTTTCTACACCGTGGTTGGCGGTCGAGGGGGCGCGAGAGATCCCATCGCACTCGCTCAGGGAAGCGCCCTGCCACTCCACAGCAATTCGCGAAGCGAATTGCTACAGCGAGGGATAGAACGTCTCCAGGATCTCCCTCGTCTGGGGCTCCCCCTGGTCACCGCCGGCCTGCTGCTTGATCTGCTCCAGGCGGTCCACGAGCGTCGGCTGATCCTTGACCGTGTACAGCACACCGGTGGTGAGCACCCCTCGCTCGCGGGTGTACTGGAGGGCGTTGCGCCGGTGCGCGGGATCGTGGTCCTCGGGCAGGTACTGCAGCTGCTCCTTCAGCACCTTGAACTGATCGTCGCCGCGCCAGGTCACGCACGGCGAGACCACGTTGAGGAACGAGAAGCCGTGGTGACTCAGGGCATCAACCACGAGCTTTGTCAGGAACTTCACATCGCCCGAGAATCCTCGCGCCACCCAGGTGGCTCCGGTGGAGATCGCCAGCTCGCACGGGTCCACACTCGGCTCCGGGTTTCCCCAGAAGGTGGACTTCGTCTTGTCTCCGCTGGGGGTGGTCGGCGCCACCTGGCCCTTGGTCAGGCCGTAGATCTCGTTGTCCATCAAGATGTAGGTGACGTCGAGGTTACGCCGCGCCGAGTGCAGCAGATGGTTACCCCCAATCGCGAGACCGTCGCCGTCTCCACCGACCGCGATCACCGTCAGCTCGGGACGCGCGACCTTGACCCCCGTGGCGAGCGTCAACGCCCGGCCGTGGACACCGTTGAAACCGTAGGTCTTCACGTAGCCCGGGAGCCGTGATGAACAGCCGATACCCGACAGGATCACCGTGTTCCAAGGCTCGATCTGGAGCTCCGACATCGCCCGATAGAGGGCGCTGAGGACACCGAAGTCTCCGCAGCCGGGGCACCACACGGGCCCGAGATCGGACTTGTAGTCGCCGGGCTTGAAGCGTGCTTCAACCTGTACCGTGGTCATACCAACACCTCCCGCCGCAGCTTGCCCATCTCCTGGACCTTTGCCAGTCGCTCCTCCACCTCGCCAACCGTCAGATTCTTGCCGCCGGAGCGCTTGAACAGGAATGTGTGGCCCTCCGGGAGCTCGAGGAAGGTCTGCAGATACTTGTAGAACTGCGCCGAGTAGCTCAGCTCGACAATGATGATGTCCTTGACACCCCGCACGTACTTCTGGAACTCGTGGTACGGAAACGGGTACAACAGCTGCGGCACGAATGCCGATACCTTCTCGCCCCGTCCGTTGGCCTTCAGCACCGCTTCCTTGACCGGGCCCTTGGAGGAACCCCAGCACAGGATGCCGACGTCGGCGTCGTCCGGACCGTACTGGCGGAAGAAGCTGTACCTCGCACGCACCGGCCGCAGTTTGCGGTACCGCTTGGCGTTCATCTGCTCGTGCACGATGTGCATCGAGGTGGGCTGTCCGGATTCGTCGTGCTCGAGGCCGTTGGTCTGGTACTCGCCGCCCTTCATCCCGGGCCAGGTCATGGGCGAAATACCCGACTTGGTGTCGCGATACCTCTTGTAGTCACGTAGCTCGCCGGCTGACGGGACCTGCCGACCGACCACCTGGTGGTCCAACGTGAGCATCGACAGCGTCTCTCGACGTTGCGCGATGAACTGGTCGGACAGAACGATCACCGGGACCTGCGCCTCTTCGGCGATGTTGAACGCCGCCACGGTGGTGTGGAAACAGTCCTCCACATCGGCCGGTGCCAACACCACGCGAGGGGCGTCGCCGTGGGACCCCCACAGCGCCTGCCACAGGTCCGACTGCTCGCTCTTGGTAGGCAACCCGGTGGAGGGGCCACCGCGCTGGACGTCGATGATCACGGCCGGAATCTCCGACATCGCGGCCAACCCCAGCATCTCGGTCATGAGCGCCAGCCCCGGACCCGAGGTCGCGGTCATCGACTTGACTCCGGCGAACGACCCGCCGAGCACCGCGCCGATGGCCGACAACTCGTCCTCGGTCTGAACCAGGTAGCCGCCCACCTTGGGCATCCACTCGGACAGGAAATGGAGGATCTCCGACGAAGGTGTGATCGGGTAGCCGGCGAAGAACCGACAGCCGGCGTGCAGGGCTGCGACCGCAGAGAGCTCGTTGCCGGACATCAGCAGCATCGGCTTGCCCGGAGTGAACTGGAGCTTCATGTCGACCAGCTGCCCGTTGACCGATGTGGCATACTCGCCGCCCGCCGCGAATCCTTTGAGGTTGGCGTCAAGCACCTCTTTCTTCTTGGTCGCGAACCGTTTCGTCACCGCCGCCTCGAGCTTGTCGGCCGGCAGACCGAACAGCGCACTGAGCATCCCGAGGGTGACGATGTTCTTGGCCAGCGTGGTGCCCGCTGCCTCCTTTGCCAGTTTGATGAACGGCACCGGGACCCAGCGCGTCCCTTCGCCGGCGCCCACCATCAACTCGGCGTCCTCACGCGACGTGGGATCGCTCTCCTCGTACAGGATCACCGCATCCGGTGCTGCGACGATCTCGCCCTGGAACCGCCCGAAATCGGCCCAGTTGAACACCACCAGCACCTGCGCGAGGTCCCCCTGGGCGAAGATCGGCGAAGCACTGATACGAACGGTGCACGACGACTCGCCGCCTCGGATCTGGGGGCCGTACGCCTCCACCTTCATCACGTGGAGACCCACGCTCGCACCGGCCTGGGCCATCATGTCGCCCATGGTGACGACGCCGTCACCTCCCGAGCCGACCATTGCAAACGTCAGATCACCTGTCGGCATTGATGCCTCCCTATCGGGGCTTCTCCGGCCCCGCCATCACGAGATTGTGAAGGAATTCACACAAAATGTCCACGTCGGAATGAGTATTCATATCGCTGTAAAACTCGACCCGAGAGCTTCGTCGTGCCTGCACCGGAGTTTGCCGGCGCCGTTCGGACACCGCGCCGATTCGGATGACAGTCGCCGATCGACTCATCACAGCAACCCCCTGCCGAACCCGCCGTCGACGGGAAGCGCGACGCCGGTGATACCGGAGGCTGCGCTGGAACACAGGAAGACCACCGCAGCCGCGACCTCCTCGGGCCGCAGCAGCCGCCCGACCGGCGCGTGCTGCGCCCACTGCTCCAGCACACCCTCCACGGTCGTGCCGTCGCGTTCGGCCATCGACGCCGCGAGCTCCCGCAACCGTTCGGTCTCGGTGTAGCCGGGGAGCACGGTGTTGACCGTGATCCCCGACCCCGCCACCTCGTCGGCGACGCTCTTCAGATATCCGGTTACCGCGGCGCGCAGCGAGTTCGACAGCACCAGCCCGGGCTGCGGTTGCCGCACCGCGATCGAGGTGATGGCCACGAACCTGCCCCAGTCCGCGGCGCGCATGGCGGGAAGTGTGGCGTGGAGCAGCCGCTGTACCGGCTTCAGAAGCGTCGCGCACGCGGAGTCGAGATCGTCCGCTGTCGCCTCGACCGCCGGCATTGGCGGCGGGCCACCCGCATTCGCGACCACGATGGTCGGCGGGCCGAAAATCTCGGCGGCCGCCTCCGCCAACCGCTGCGGGCTGTCCGGGTCGGTCAGATCGGCGGCGAAACCGCTCACGGCGTCACCACCCGCGGCGCGAATTCGCTCGACCGCCGCATCGACGCGTTTCTGGGAGCGTGACACCACCACGACTCCCACACCCTCCAGCGCCATCCGCTCAGCGACCGCATAGCCGAGGCCGGCCGACGAACCGCCCACGATGGCGACGCGGCCGGTCAGTCCGAGATTCATGAGAGGCCCTCGAGTGTGAAGACCGGATCCACGTCCACCGGGATGTCGGCCATGCCGTCGATCACCGACAACATTGCCGGTGGAACCGCGCCGTAGCTGTCCTGGAAGCGTCTCGCCCCCTCGTAATCGCCACGAGCCTGGATCATCAGCAACTCGCGTGCCAGGTCGCGAAAGGCGTCACGGAACGCCTCCGGCACCGGACGGAAACGGCCGTCGTCTGTCACCTCGATGGCGCCCTTGGCCAGCAGGTAGTTGGCCTGCATCACCATTCCCTGCCCATGGGCCTCGGTGAGTCCGAACCGGGTGGTCCGGAACATGCCCGCGGTGTAGGTCCAGGGCAGGTGATCGAGGATCGACGGATCCATCACGCCGCGATCGACCAGCGCGTAGAGGTTGAACACCCCGAGCACGTCCGCCTTGGCCTCCTCGAACCGCGAGTACAGCTCCTTGAGCTCCAACCTGACCTCGGTGTCGCGTCCCTCGACCACGATCTGACCCGGCCCGAGGCCGTGCGCCATCTCGTGGTGCAGGATGAACTGAAAGAACGCCTCGAAATCGATCAATCCGACGTCGTCCGCCGGCAGGGCCAGGCGCGCAACCGGTGTCAGGATGGCGTCGTACTTGGCGCGCATGATGTTCTTGAGCAGCACCTTCTTCGAGCCCTTCGCCTGCCGAACCCGCTCGTCATTGGGAAGGTTGAACGCGATGGTCTGGATTCCGGCCCGGGTGTCACCGGCCGTGAACAGCTCGTCCACCACCCGAATCGGCGACTCGGTCCCCCGGTCCAGGTTCTTGTGCTCGTCGGGAATCGGCAGGTTGCGCTCCAGGTACGGCAGCTCCTGCTTGTACCTCGCGAGCCGCGCCGAATCGTCGGGGTTGGCTACGCAAACGAACGCCTCGAAGGCCGCCTTGTAGCCAAACAGCCTGTCCTCGTACGTCTCGTAAGGGCCAACCACCACCTCGATGTCCGAGTCGAGGTCCATCCACGCCATGTCCGAGTCGTAATAGTCGTCGTTGGTAAACGCAGCCGCGCGCAGTTCGAGGAACGTTTTCAGACTCTCGTTTTCAGTTGCCGAGGCTGCGGCGAGCAGCTCGCTCGCTGCCCGTCCCAACAGTTCTTCGTAGGCCTTTGAGTAGGGCACTGCCACCAGTCTGTCGCCGTCGCGGCGGATGATGGTGTACAGCGAGCGGAACTCCGCCTCGTCCGCGGGATGCGCCTGCAACCAGTTCTCGAATTCCTCCTTGGTGAGGTCCTCCGGGTAGTAGCCGGCTCCGGCCGGATGAGGATCATGACCGATGAACGGCTCCAACTCCTCCAGCCGGTCCCATTTGCCGTACATGATGCGGTAGTAATCCTCGAGTGCGTCCGCTCCTGAGCCCTGGTAACCGGCCACGCGGGACGCGAAGCTGGCGTTCCCGGCCCAGGCCTGTAGCTTGAAGATCTCATCCAGCGTGCCAGCGGCGGCTACCAGGTGGCGCAGCGCCTGGCGGTCGCCGTCCGATAGGTGCCCGACCTCAGCGCCCAGGTGCTGCCGCACGAGCTTGGCCCGCCTGGCCTCGATATCGGGTGCCACCTCGAATTCGCCCTTCGGCTCGGCAGGTTGACCACAGCCGACCAGCGCCACACATGACACCATCACGATTCCTAACCAGATTCTCATCGCCAACCTCCCATCGTCAGTCCGCAGGAGTCGTCGCCACGATCGCGAAGTCGCGAGGGCCGTTGACCAGGTCGTCCAGTCGCGACTCCAGTTCGGCCAACCGCCGATGCAGAGCAGCCGACTCTGGAGACGCGCCGTCTGCCAGGTCACGCTCGCTCACTGCGAACGACTGGTCTTGGGGAAACGGATGCAGGAACTCGACGCTTTTCACCTCGTACCCGCTCGACTCCAGGAACAACTCCAGCACCTCGGGCAGCAGCGGCCGAACGTGCGTCGGGTCCCGCCAGAACAGTGCCGCACCGACCCTGAGGCTCAGCGGATTCGGGCACTCGGCCAGGAACACTCCGCCGTGACGCAGCGCGCGACGGGCCTCGTGCAGGACCTCCAGCAACCGTCCCGGTTCGAGGTGCTCGAGGAGGTGAATCGCGGTGATCGCCCCGAGGCTGCCCTCGGGCCGTGCCCGTAGCGCCTCGAAAACGTCGTCCTCCACCACCTCCAGGCCACGCCTTCGTGCCGCCTGGGCAAGCGCCGGATCGCTCTCGACCCCGGAAGCCGCAACACCCGCGTCACGGAGAAGGAGCAATAACTCGCCTCGGCCACAGCCCAGATCGAGGACCGGTGTGGCCTCGCGCAGCACCGGCAAATGATGGTCCAGCCGGTGGAGAATCTCCTCTTCCGGACCGCGGAACGCCTCGAGCAGCCGCGGCTGAACCTCGGCCAACGCGCGCGGGAGCGCCGCGTCTGACCCGGTTCCCGGCGTCGGCAGCGGCTCCGCCAACAAGATCCTTTCCACCAGGGAGGCGACCTCCTCGATCTCCTCGGCCAGTCGGTCGATCAGGACGTTGCCGCGCTCGACCACAGCGGGCAGTATGCGGTCCTGCATCCGACCGTGGGCGTTCTCCGCACGATCGAGGCGTTGTTCGATCGGTTCGATGCGATCCCGCGCAGCTTCGAGCTCACCCTGAATGGCACGCATCGTTTCTTCGATGGCATCGAGCCGTCGCTCGATGCGCACCAGCCGACCCTCTTCAGCCGATTGAAGGGCGTCGAGCTGCCCTGCCAATAGGTCGATCACCTCCGACTGAATAGTCAGTCGTCGTCGAAGGCCCCACGGCGTCATCTCGAAGAGTGCCTTCGCCCAAGGCGCGCGAGGACGCTGTGGATGGTCGTTGCCAGGCCGATCGTGGCCCTGGTCGGTCATGGCACCTCGGGCGCCTCTTCGGTAGCCGAGCCGTCCGTTGCAGCAACGTCGGCACCACCGTCTTCATCGACCCCGGCGGGCGCGTCCGCGACCTGATCGACAGGGGCCGGTTCCCCGGTGGGTTCGGCGACACCGTGCTCTGCGACTCGCTCCTCAATCGCCTCTGGCGGTGCCGGCTGCTCGCCCGGCCGCACCACGTGGATCGGTATCGTCACGTTGATGTCGCGGTGCACCCGGACGTCGACCTGATAGCTCCCCAACTCCTTGATGGGATGCCCTAGCAGGATCCTGCGGCGGTCGATCTCGAAGCCACGGTCGGCGAGCTCACGCCCGATATCGACGACGCTCACCGATCCGAACAACACGTTTCTTTCACCGGCCCGGCGCTCGAACAACAGCTCAGTGCCGGCCATGTCGGCGGCAATTTTCTCGGCCGCCGTACGCCGCCCGAGGTCCATCTCCTCCCATCTCGTCTGCTCCTCGTCAAAGCGCCTCTGGTTGCCGGGCGTGTCCAGGTACGCGAGGCCCTTGGGCAGCAGGTAGTTTCGTGCGTACCCGGGCTTCACCGTCACCACATCGCCGCGTTCTCCGAGATGGTCGATGTGGTCGTTGAGTATCACCTTCATTGTTCGCCTCCGTCGTCGCCGGTTCGAGGTCTCAGTGAGTAGAAGCCATCCGCGATTCCAAGTGCGGCCACGACCAACGGCAGGGGCCCCTGCAGGCTCACCAGGACGACGCCCCAGCGCACCAGCCACCCCCGCCCGATCCAGCGCGCGAGATGGGCTCGAATGATAGCCAAACCCTGTACGAAATACAACATCAGCACGGCGATCAGAAGATTCACCGCGACCCAACGCGGCGTCCCAGCCAACAGCAGGCTGCCGAGCCCCGCGACCGCGAAACCGGCCGGCAACCACTCCTCGAGCTGAAACCGCTCGAACGGCTCGATGGGGAGGGAGAACCCCAAGATCGGCAACCGCGGGCGGATCCAGAACAGAATCACAACGAGGTACGCGACGGGAACGCTCGGCAGCGTCCAGGGCACGATCGTCGCGGCCGCGTCCAGAGCGAGCTCCATCTGGCCACTCGACACACCCATCTCCTGGTAGGCCTGCTCGGCCATCACCGCCGCCTCGTGCCACCACATGGCCAACGCGTCGATCGGACCCCGCGGCCAAGCCGCCACACCCACCACTGTCAGACTGAGGGCCGCACCGACCACTGCGGTCACCGCCGCCCATCGCCCTTCATCCCAGCGCGCCGACTGCCATACCTCGACGCTGGCAGCGGGCAGGGCCACCACCAGACAGTAGGCGGCGAGAAAGATCCCGGCATGCACCCCGATCAGCGTCACCCCACCGACCGCCAGCGCCGCCAGCAGTGCCACCACCCAACCCCAGGCGGCGACAGTCGGCCGCCCGGCCGCGACCTGCTGCACAACCGGCACCAGGCCTAACGGCGCGATCAGCAGTCCGAGGGGAAATATCAGCGGCAGACTCGACACCAGGAACAGGGAGAGCGCTCCAGACGCGATCACGCCGAACCGCGGCAACCGGACGGGCGGCCGGGTCAGGTCATCACCGTCGAACGCTTCGGAATCTTCGCCGACCAAACCTCCACCTCCCGTCACCGCGACCGGGGGCGCGGGGCCGCCCCGGCCTTCCTTGGCGGACAAGAGCCGGCGCCTGACCGCTCAAACGCTGTAATTCTCCGATCGGCGGGTCGGTGGGTGCGACTACTCGCCGACGTACGGCAGCAGGGCCATGAAGCGGGCACGTTTGATGGCCTTGGAGAGTTTGTGCTGAAAGATCGGCCGTGTCCCGGTCACCCTGCGCGGGAGGATCTTGCCGTTCGTAGGGGTGTACTCGCGGAGCAGATCCACGTCTTTGTAGTCGATGTAGTTGATCTTCTCGACGGTGAATCGGCAGACCTTGACGCGTCTGCGAAAGCGCCTCTTCGGCCTGCCAGCCGGCCTGTTCATGGCTCCTCCCGTTCCTGTCGCACCCTACGGGCATCCGCGTCGGCCTCAGCCTCCGCACGAGCCATGCGCTTGGCGCTCTTCGCGGCGGCCCTCGCCTCGTACTTCTTGTCCATCTTGCGCTTGCGCCTGAGCTCGTGGTCGAGGTTCAGCACCAGCGATCTCATCACGGTGTCACTCGTCCGCATCTCGAAGCCGAGCTTCTCCAACACCTCACCGCCCACGTCGAACTTCCAGAAGTGATAGACGCCGTGGTTCTTCTTGTTGATCGGGTAGGCGAGTTGGCGCCGGCCCCAGGCATCCTTGTCAACCATCTCGCCACCGGCGTCGGTGATGATGGCCTCGAGACGCTCGAGGGTCGCGGTCTCTTCTTCGGGGACAACTTCGGGGTCGATGATGACCCCCAACTCGTACAGCGGCATTGGTCCTCCTCTCGGCCTTTCGGCCCCGCCTCTCTGTGCGGGGCAAGGAGTTGTATGTTCCCCGCTCACACGGGGAGCGGTATTGTACTGAAAAATCGGCGGAAAGCAACCCCGCCGCCCACCCGGATACAAGATGCACCCTCCCTCCCGACCGCCCAGATGCAAGATGCAAGATTCCCCCGCCCCCCCAGGTTCAAGGAGCAAGGAACAATGAGCAGGGCCCCCACCCACCCGTACCGCGCTCGTCATCGTCATTAACCACCACCCGCCCGTCGCTTGTCGCTGGTCGCTGGTCGCTGGACCGCCCGCCCGCCCGATGCGG
>JBFELO010000020.1:0-47848 GCA_041552055.1 Candidatus Sulfomarinibacteraceae bacterium
CGGCCAGCGCCGCGGCAGTCGAGATATTCACCGTTCCCGCCCCGTCGCCGCCGGTGCCGCAGGTGTCGACCGCCCGGTCCGGCGCGCTCACCGGCACCCTCACTGCGCGCTGACGCATGGCCCGCGCCGCAGCAGCGACCTCGATACCGGTCTCGCCCTTCATCCGCAATGCCACGAGTACCGCGGCGACCTGCGGACCTTCTGCCCGGCCGTCCATGACGTCGCCGATGAACCGCTCCACCTCGGAGCCGTCGAGATCCTGACGGTCGATGAGCCGCTGCAGCATCGATCTCGAGTCAGCCATCGCTGCGATCCGAAGAAGCGGCCGACCAGCGGGACGCCAGTGGGACGTCGGCCAGCCGCAGGAAGTTGGCCAGCAGGGCCATACCCTCCCGGCACAGGTAGGACTCGGGGTGGAACTGGAGGCCGTAATGAGGCCGCGAGCTGTGCCGCACCCCCATCACCAGACCATCTTCGGTCCACGCCGTGAGCTCGAGATCCTTCGCCAGGCTGTCGCGATCAACCACCAGCGAATGGTACCGGGTGGCCTCGAACGGGTCGGGAATGCCGTCGAAGAGATCCGTCTCGCCATGGCGGATCGGGCTGGTCTTGCCGTGCACCGGCTCAGGGCCACGCACCACACTGCTCCCGTGGGCGACGGCCAGTGCCTGGAGTCCAAGGCAGATTCCGAGCACCGGCACGTCTTCCGCCGCGAGCACGAGATCCACGCTGATGCCGGCCTGTTCGGGCCTGCCTGGGCCGGGCGACACCACCACCGCCCGCGGCTTCCGCCGCAGCAGCTCCGCCGGGCTCGCGACATCGTTGCGCACCACCTCGACCGCCACCTCGCTGATCTCGGACAGCCCCTGGACGAGGTTGTAGGTGAAGCTGTCGTAGTTGTCGAGCATGAGGATCACGACCTCAGCCCTCCTCGTGCCACGACGCGGCGGCCTCCGCCATCGCAACGGCCTCGATCAGCGCATTCGCCTTGCTGCGGCACTCCTCGAGCTCTGACTCCGGCACCGAGTCGTACACGATCCCGGCGCCGGCCTGCACGTGCACGCTGCCGCCGCGCTCGACCAGTGTCCGTATGGCGATACAACAGTCCAGGTCGCCGTTGAGGTTGCGGTAACCGACGGCTCCACCGTATACGCCGCGGCGAACCTCTTCAAGCTCGTCGACGATCTCCATAGCCCGCACCTTGGGCGCCCCGCTCAAGGTGCCGGCCGGAAAGCACGCGAACAGGGCATTCCAGGCGTCGCTGTCGGACCGCAGCTCGGCCTCGACCTCACTCACCAGGTGCATCACATGGCTGTACCGCTCCACCTCCATCTCGCGCACGACCCGCACCGATCCAGGCTCGGCCACACGCCCGAGGTCGTTGCGCCCGAGGTCGACCAGCATCACGTGCTCGGCCAGCTCTTTGGGGTCCGCGCGGAGCTCGTCCGCGAGCCGGGCATCCTCCTCCGGGTTTGCCCCTCTCTTGCGGGTACCCGCGATCGGGCAGGCGGTGACGCGACTGCCTCGCACCTGGACGAGCGACTCCGGGCTCGCACCCAGAATGCGTGCCTGACCCGTGTCGAAAAGAAACATGAACGGTGACGGATTGGTGATGCGCAGCATCCGGTAGATCTCGGCCGCGGTGCACCGCGGCATCCGCCGCCAGCGCCGGGACAGCACCACCTGAAAGATGTCACCGGCCAGGATGTACTCACGGGCGCGGCGCACGGCGTCGAGGTAGTCAGCCGCCGACGGAGTTTCCGACCAACCAGACCAGGGGTCGTCGCCCGGGCTCGGGATGGTGTGCGGACGGGGCCCCTCGGCACCGGTATGGAGCGCCCTGTGCAGCAGCTCCAGCCGATGCAACGCACGCTGCCAGGCCGCCTCGGGATCGCCGTCGACCCGGGCAAGTGCGACCAGCTCGAGCCGCTGGCGGACGCGGTCCACCGCCACGACGCCGTCGTAAAGACCGAACCACGCCTCCGGCAGGCCGCTCTCGTCCCGTCCGGAGTCCGGGATCCGCTCCACCACCCTGACCGCGTCGTAACCGATGTAGCCGACCGCGCCGCCTGCAAACGGCGGCAGCTCGGCGACCGGCGCTGCGTCTCCGAGGTTCGTCGCCTGCCGCAGCACTTCGAGCGGCGAACCCGTTTGCGGTGCCCCGTCGACGTACACCGTGCCGCCGCGCAGTTCGATCACGCGAATCGGATCTGCACCGATGAAGCAGTAGCGACCGACACGCTCGCCGCCCTCGACGCTCTCGAGCAGGAACGGGTTGCGCCCCGACTCGGCCAGGCGCGAGTAGACCGTGAATGGCGTCACCGTGTCCGACGTCAGCTCCCGGACCACCGGAACGACGCTGTAGGTCCTCGCCAGCTCGAGAAAGCGGTGGCGGTCCGGCCGGAGCATCGGTTCGGTCTGTCGCACGGTCGTCTCCTCACATCCTCACAATCCTGACAGTCCTCACAATTTCGGCAATCTCGTCGCACCCCGCATCGCCGCCCAGGGCTCTCGCGAGTCGGATGAAGGGCAATCATATAGCACCACACGGCTTCTCGGCGGCAGCCAAACTGGGAAGACCCACCTCGGATCCACGTGCCGTGCCCGGACCGTCGTGTAGAATGCCGACTCCTACGGCCGATTCCGGCTGCAACGACGCCGAGAGGAGCACCGATGACAGCGCCGGTCATCACCATCGCCGAACTCGCCGAGCATGTCGGACAGGAGGTCACCCTCCGGGGATGGGTGTACAACTGGCGCAAGAAGGGCAAGCTCCGTTTCATCATCCTGCGCGACGGATTCGGTTACCTGCAGTGCGTCGTATTCCGCCCGGAGGTGGCCGAAGACGTTTGGGAGACCGCGGTCGAGCTCACCCAGGAGTCGTCGCTGGAGGTCATCGGAACGCTGGTCGCCGACGACCGCGCTCCGGGCGGATTCGAGCTCAAGGTTGTCGGGCTGCGGCCGATCCAGATCGCTCCCGAGTACCCGATCGGAAAGAAGGACCACGGCCCGGACTTCCTCCTCAACCACCGCCACTTGTGGTTGCGGTCGCGTCGCCAACACGCAATCTTGCGGGTGCGATCGGAGCTGGAGCGGGCGATTCATGACTTCTTTCACGCGCGCGGCTACACCCAGATCGACTCGCCCATCCTCACGCCGGCCGCCGCCGAGGGGACCTCGACGCTGTTCGAGACCGACTACTTCGGCGACACCGCCTTCCTGTCCCAGTCCGGCCAGCTCTACCTGGAGCCGGCCGCCGCTTCGCTGGGCAAGGTGTACTGCTTCGGGCCTACCTTTCGGGCGGAGAAGTCGAAGACCCGCCGCCACCTGACCGAGTTCTGGATGGTGGAACCCGAGGTGGCGTGGTTGCGTTTCGACGGCCTGCTCGATCTCTGCGAGGAGTTTCTCCGCGAGATCGTCGCCCGAGTCCTCGACCGTTGCAGGGTCGACCTGGATCGGCTCGAGCGCGACATCTCCAAACTGGAGCCGGCGGCCAGCGGGTCATACCCGAGGTTGGACTACGCGGATGCGATCAACCGTGTGCAGGAACTCGGACACGAGATCCAATTCGGGGACGATTTCGGCGCCGACCAGGAAGCCGAGTTGACCAGGCAGTTCGATCGGCCGTTCATGATCACCCGCTTCCCGGCTGCAGTGAAGGCGTTCTACATGGAGCCCGATCCGGACGATCCAGAGCGCGTCCTCGCCGTCGATGTTTTGGCACCGGAAGGCTACGGCGAGATCATCGGCGGGTCCGAACGCGCCAACTCGCTGCAGCACCTCGAGGCTAGGGTGGCCGAGCACGATCTACCCCGCGAGGCCTACGAGTGGTACCTCGATATCCGCCGGTACGGCACCTTCCCCCACTCCGGCTTCGGCATGGGAATCGAGCGCTGCGTGGCGTGGCTGTGCGGGGTGCCCCACCTGCGAGAGACGATTCCCTTTCCGAGGATGTTGAATCGGCTGTATCCCTAGCCCCCGCCAGCCCAGAGCATGTGGACGTGGGGTCTTGTGGGCTTGAAGGCGTGTGGGCATGACCGGAACCTCTCTGGGAGAATCCCTCGGGCCCTCAAGCCCAGACCGGCGCTCATGCATGAGTGCCGGCTGGCCAAGCCCGCAAGCCCTCAGACCCCGGTTCCCTTATTCCTTCAGGTACGCCACGGTGGCGCCCCAGCCCCCCCGATCGGCCGGTGCGTCGTGGAACTCATCGACCAGAGGGTGGCGCGCCAGCACGCTGCGCACCCGCTCGCGCTGGACCCCGATGCCGCGGCCGTGGATCAGCCGGACCTCGCGGAATCCGCCCGCATGTGCGGCGGTCAGGTAGTCGGCCACGACGTCGGGAATGTCGCGAGGCTCGAACGGGTGCAGGTCGATCCGATCCTCGACCGGCAGAATCACCGGTTGATCCGGCTCCACGGACGAGTGCGCATCGGGCTCCTCATACGATTCGGCGCCTTGGTCGGCCCGCCCCGCGATGAGCACGATGACAGTCATGACGAGGAGAGCCAGGCCGAACACTGCGAGGCCCCACCAGGCGCGAGTGCCGAACACGTTTGCCAGTGGCCAGGTGGCCGCGGCGGCGACGACGAAGACCGCCATCTTGGTCAGGATGTACGCTCGGCGGGCGTGTGGATCGTGCAGCACGCCGTGAGTATATCCGCTAGCGCGAGCGAAGCCGGGCCTCCTTCTTTCGCGCGGCTCACACAGCGATCGTCAGGTGTGCTTCTCTTCCACCGGTGTCGTCTCCATGGCGGTGACGGTGTACCCGAGCTTCTCGATCTCCGCCTTGAGCTGGTCGGCGGACACCTCACGCGGCTGGTAGGTCGCTTCGGCAACACCCTTCTCGTGTTCGGCGGACGCGGACACCACGCCGTCGACCCGCTCCAAGGTACCGACGATGGTGGCCGAACACCCGTCGCAGTGAATACCTTCGACCTCGAACGTCGTGCTGACGGTGTCGCCTCCGTCACCTGCGATCGCCATGGCGGCTGCAGCTAACACGAGGACTCCCAGCACAACAATGTCGGGACGCAGCCTCATCGCTCACTCCGATTCGGGCGCCAGTGCCGGCACGCAGGGAATCTCGTTGCTGGCACCGGTGCAGCGGTAGTAGGTCGTCATGCCGTCGCGGCGGGCGACCACCAGTCCGCCGATGCGGAGGCGCCCGAGGTGCTGGGACACGGCTGCCGGCGTCATGCCGAGCACGGTCGCCAGATCGCACACGCAGAGCTCTCCAGCGTACTGGAGCAGCGCCAAGATTCTGAGGCGTGTCTCACCGGCCAGCAGCGAGAAGTGCTCGGAGGCCCGTCGCATTCGTTCACGGTTGTGCTCCAGCTTCTCTCGGAATCCCACGAGCTCCGCCGGCGTTCGATCCGGCGCCACGCAGTCGACTCGCACACGACTCATGTCATCCCCCGCCGAGGAGTTTTCCCTTCCTTGGCCATATCAGTATTTTAGAATTTTCTTAATACTTGTCAACCTCGTCGTTCGCATATGCGGCCCGCCGGGAACACTCATGTCCGTGGGCCACGTTACCACCACAGGGAGAGCTTACATGTCAACCGGTCAGCGGCTCGAGGTCTGGTACGACGGCAACTGCAATTTGTGTCGGCAATCCCGCTCCTGGTGTGAGCAACGGGCCGGCCGATCTCGTCTCGGCTTCATCGACTTCCGCGCGGTCCCCGACGATCGGCTACCAGTTCCGCGTCACAAACTCGAAACCTCGATGTGGGTGCAGACTCTCGACGGTCAGCTCTTGAGCGGGTTCGATGGCTGGCGACGGATTCTCTCCACTGTTCCGCGCTGGCGTTGGCTGGCGCAGCTCTCCGGCGTGCCGCCGTTCCGCTGGCTCGGCCCACCGTTGTACCGTCTCGTGGCGCACCGGAGGAATCACCTTCCGACCTGAAAATCACCGGGACCAAAGGGGCCCTCGATTTGACGAGGGATCACAGGCGAGATGGACGCTACGGTCTCCAGTCGTCAACCGGAATCGGCGGACCGATCCTACCTTCGCCCAGCCGCGGTGCCACGTAGATGTCCTGGTCCAGTTCAACCGGTCGGAAATTCGGGATGCATGCGAACACCCACTTGCCGTCACCGGTGGGCGCGGCATCCGTGATAACGGTTCGGTGCGGACCCGGGACCACGACCGGTCGCAGCTCACCTGCAGCCAACACGAACTGACGATCCCCACGGGTGAAATACAGCTCATTTGCCGGCCCGACCCGGGGCGATCTCTCCGGCCCGGCGGTATTGACTTCGGGCTGGAGCGGCATCGGAGTGCCATCGATCGTCGGATCGTACAGCCACAGATCGGTCGGCGCTCCGGCCAGCCGCTGCACCACGTACACCATCTTGGTGCGACTCCCCGCGAGGAATTGCCCATCGCTCGTCGCCACGTCACCGAGGCCGGGCATCCGCTCGATCGATCCCCACGGGCCGTCCGGCGAGGACCGTTCAGCCGAGCCCACCCATGTGCCGTCGGGGCTCTCGACCGTGACAAGGCAGGTCGTCTCGTCCTCATCGATCCATGTCATACGCACGCTCGCAGTGTCCTCCAGAGCGTCGAAGATCACCGGCGCGGGTGGCGTCCACCCGTCATCTCCGAGCTCGGTTCGGTACACCCGTCCGACGCCGACCTCCCCCTCGCCCGGCTGCGGCAAACCGGGTCTGCGGGCACCGAGCCAGTCGTTACTGCCGCTCGCCGGCGGCCGCAACCGAGCCGTGAAGTACAGCACCTCGCCGCGGGCCAGCGGCAGTGGTGTCCGCTCGATTCCGTCGGAGTTGACCAGACCCGGGTCGTCCCGCACGACTTCGACGTCTTCGGGGCGGGCAAGCCCGGGGAGCTGCCACCTTCGGAACGACTCGAAGTCAGTGAAATATCGCGCCTCGACCGTGACGTTCGACGTCCCGATCATGCGGGTGGTGCCGACGACGGGCACCACCGCCACTTCGCTGCCCAGGGCGATGCTCTCGATCGGCACTCCTCCGCCGTGCGCGAGCACCACGGTATCGCTCGTGACCAGAACATCTGCCACCAGCCCCTCCTCGAGAGACGGGCTCGGCCGACCCTCGTTCTGCTCGGCCTCGAGGAACGCTCGAGGCATGCCGACCCGCACCCGCGCCAGCCATGCCGGGTCGTCGTGCTCGACCTCTTCGAGTTCGATCAGGTTGCCGAAGACCTCCGTATCCGGGTGCGTCATGGGCCGCGCCGGATCGAGCAGATCACACGCGGCGAGCGTCACCGTGATTGCGAGAATGGCCAGTGTCCAACGTCGAGGCATCGTCATCCTCCAATGCTGCTCTCATGTTACCGCGGAGGCTCACGCGATCGGGGGAATCGCCCGTATACGTCTCCGTTTCCGTCTCCGTGCCCGATCTGCCCTTCGAGGCCGCGAGGTGAGAGTTCGAAGACGGATACGGACACGGATACGGAGACGGGTTGCGCGGTGCAGCCCGGGACCTGCCAGCTCCACGCGACAACAGCGCGAGGTGCGGACCGTGTTACAGCAACATCCCGGCGATGGTCGCCGTCAACCAGGAGGCCACCGCACCGCCGAACATCGCCTTCAGTCCGATCTTCGCCAGGTCCGACTTCCGCCCCGGAGCCACGGCCGAGATTCCGCCGATCTGGATGCCGATGGACGAGAAATTCGCGAACCCGCACAACGCGTACGTGGCGATAATCACCGCGCGCTCGCCGATCGCTCCCTCTTGGATATACGACCCCAGAGCACCGTACGCGACGAACTCATTGAGCGAGAGCTTGATTCCGAGCAGATTGCCGACCGCCGCGGCATCGGACCAGGGGACTCCCATGAGCCATGCGAGCGGTCGCAGCAACGAGCCGAATAGCGTCTGGAGCGATCCCGGGAAGAAACCGACGTACTCGCCCTTGACCGGAGACCAGAGGGTGTCAAAGGGGTAGGCCACATACTCCCCTCCCACCAGCGAACCGTCGATCAGCCTGTCGAGCACGATGAGCACGCTGTCCACTACGGCGATCAGCGCGATGAAACCGATCAGCATCGCACCCACGTTGACCGCCAGCTTGAGGCCGTCGGTGATGCCGTTGGCAGCGGCCTCGATCACGTTGCCACCCACGTCGATCTCGGGCAGCCGAATGTCGCCAGCGGTCACCGAGTGTTCCGTTTCCGGAAACACGATCTTGCCTATTACGAGGGCAGCCGGCGCCGACATCACGCTCGCGGCGATCAAATGTCCGGCCGGGATGCCCATGGCGATGTATCCGGCGAGCACGCCGCCCGCGATGGTGGCGAAGCCGCCCACCATGATCGTCAACAACTCCGACCGGGTCATGTCGTCCAGGAACGGTTTTATCAGGAGTGGTCCCTCGGTCTGACCGACGAAGATGTTGGCCGTACACGACAGCGTCTCGGCACCGCTGGTCCCGATTGTCCACCGCATGAATCGCGCCATCGACTCGATCACCCCTTGCATGATGCCGAGGTAGTAGAGCACGCTCATGAATCCGCCGAAGAAGATGATGGTCGGCAGCACCTTGAACGCGAACTGGAATCCGAAGCCCGGCCAGCCGGCATCTGGCCCCGGAAAGTAGTGGTCGACGATCGCCAGGTTCCCGAACAGGAAGCGGGCACCGTAGTCGGACAGGTTGAGGAAGCCCGCCACGCCGTCGCTGAAGCGGGCGAACACTACCTGACCGTGCAGTCCTCTGGAAATCAGAAAGCTGACGCCAAGCACCAGCAGCAGCGTAGCGCCGTACCGCTGCGCCGGTTGGGACCAGCGAACCCGAGCGTTGACGGCCAGGCCCACGACAACCACCGCCATGAGGTACGGGATGGTCCCGGGCAACCACCTGGTGAACACGAAGCCGAGCAGACCGGCGGCGGCTGTGAGGCCGGCCGTTGCAGCCCAACCGCTACCCAGGCGGGCGTGGTCCGCCTGCAGCAGGTACACCACGATCAACAGACCGAGTGCGGCCATGCCCGCGAAGCTCCACCAGTCCTGACGCAGGATGATGACCGCAAACAGGAACTGCAGTCCGATTCCCCACGCCACCGTGCGCGGCTGAACCCTGGTGCGGTGATATGACATGACCCACGCGATCGCGAGCAACGCGAGCAGTCCCAGTACGCTGATCAGCTGCATGGCCCCTCCGTGGATGTGACCCGCAGTCACTTTACACCGGCAGCCGACCCTTGTGGCACCTGCCCTCGGCCGCTGTATAATCCCCGTATAATCCCCACGGGAACGCGTAGGGAAGCACGCAGCGGAGATGTGACCATGTCGATGGACTTCGAGACCGTTCGGTTCATGAGGCTCAGCTTCGCGGTAATCTTCGCGGCCGTGGGAATCGCCGCCGGCATCAAATACGGCGGCATCATCCCCGGCGCGATCGGGATGTACGGGGCGCCCGCCCTCGGTGCCGTCATCGGCGCCGTTTTCGGCTGGAATGCGGTCGACCTCATCAAGGGACGCGCCCACAAGTAGCCGACCACTGAGAACAGCTACCCGATGCACCTGACCCGCAACCAGTTCGAGGACATCGTCGGAGAGGCCCTTGATCGTCTTCCGGCCGATTTCGCCGAGCTCATGAGCAATATCGCAATCCAGGTGCGCGAAGCGCCCGATGCGGAGACTCTGCGCGACCTCGATCTCGACCCTGCGCGCGACACCCTGTACGGCCTCTACACCGGCGTGCCGCTCGACCGGCGCGGCGGCTGGTACGGCAATGTGCTGCCGGACATGATCGTGCTGTATCGACGACCGCTGCTGAGGAGCAGCAGCAGTCGCCGCGGGTTGATCCGCCAGATCCAGCTCACCCTGCTGCACGAGGTCGGGCATCACCTCGGGTTCTCGGACGCCGAAATGGACGGTTGGGAGAGCGAGTTCGAGGGGCTGCAGGAGTAGCCCTCAGCCTGCCTACGCGCATAACCCAGGTGCCCTCCAATCGAAGAAACAGGTGTCGCCCGCACTGCTCGCCGGCTTCTCGCTGCGGCCGCCCGGCGCGTGCTCTCCGCCTTCGTCTTCCAGAGATCAGGTATCCTGGGACGCGGTGAGTCAGCCAAACGGGGATCTACATCCGATCGAAGCCTCCCACCTCCACGCTCGGCGGGAGCGCGTGTTCCTGGTGTTCGCGGGTGTCTTCCTCGGCACGCTCGCGATGCTCAACATCCTCGGTATCAGCCGCTTCATCAAGCTCTACGAATTCACCACCGGCGGTGGAACGACGCTCACGTTCGCGATCGCGGTCGGGGTGCTGCCGTACCCGATCACATTCCTGTGCACCGACTTCATCAGCGAGTTCTACGGTCGCAGGCGCGCCAACCTCGTCGTGCTTGTCGGCCTTCTGCTGAACATCTGGGTGGTCTTCGTAATGTGGTTGGGCGGCGTGCTGCCGGGGTTCGAGGCTGTGGATCCGACGACCGGCGAAATCGTCCGCGACGTCGCCGGACGGTTGCCGGTGTTCTTCGAGGTGCGAGCGCTCACCTTCGGCGCGGTTTCGGCGTCGATGATCGCGTACCTCGCGGCCCAGTTCTGCGACGTGTACGTGTTCCACTTCTGGAAGCGGGTCACCAGGGGCCGCATGCTGTGGGTGCGCAACAACGGTTCCACCATGGTCAGCCAGCTCGTCGACACGACCGCGGTCATCCTCATCACCCACTACTACGCACACGCGCTGCCGGTGGACCCGAATTGGTCGGTCGGGCCTCAGC
Organism: Candidatus Sulfomarinibacteraceae bacterium; assembly: GCA_041552055.1. Classification (GTDB taxonomy): domain Bacteria; phylum Acidobacteriota; class Thermoanaerobaculia; order Thermoanaerobaculales; family Sulfomarinibacteraceae; genus JBFELO01. The sequence continues at coordinate 10,698 of JBFELO010000020.1, forward strand.
TACTCCTGTTCATCGTGACCGGCTATACGTTCAAGTTCGCCGTGGCCGCCGTCGACACGGTGCCGTTCTACATCGGGGTGCGATATCTCAGCAGGTACCTCAGGCTCAATCCGATCCAGGAGCACTCCGGTCTCGAGATCGGCGAGCCGGAGTGAACGACAGAGTGTTCAGTGTTCAGAACGCACCGTCACGTGGGAGAGGGCCGCGCGGAACTCTGAACTCTGAGCAGTGATATTATCCCGCGGCTCGCTCGCCTCACTCACACGGAGGAATCAATGAAAAACGTCGTCCTTGCTGGCATCACGTTTTTGCTCATCGGGCTACCCGCGATGGCCCAGGAGATTCACATCGACTATGACCGGTGGGCGCGCTTCACGACGTTCAAGACCTTCGCCTGGCACCCCACCGAGGAGACCTCGCTGGTCGAAGTCTCTGACCTGATGCACGAGCGCATCAAGAACGCGATCATCACCCAGCTCTCCAGCGGCCGGCTGACGCAGGTCGAGGAGGATCCGGATCTGTACGTTACCTACCACGCCAGCGCACGGGAAGCCATGCGGCTCGACACGGCCTACTGGGGCTACGGATTCCCGAGCAGCTGGTACTGGGACCCGTACTGGGGCGGCATGGGAATGACGACCACCACTGCGAGCACCTACACGGAGGGAATCCTGATCGTCGACATCTGGGATGCTCGGGAGGAAACCCTGGTGTGGCGCGGATCCGCCATCGCCACGGTGTCCGCCAATCCCGAGAAGAACGCCAAGAAGATCGACAAGGCGGTCAAGAAGCTGGCCAAGAAGTGGGAGAAGATGAAGCCCGGGTTCTAGCCCGCGTCCTGCTGATGCCCTTGAGTCAGCTTGGCCTTCCTGACATGCCCCTTCCCGTCCCCATTCCCGTTCCCGGAAGAATTGGGTCTCGGTCGACCGATCCATGTGGCTGCAACAGGGAGACTTCTGCAACTTCTCGGGGCGCCGTTCGCGTACGGGGCCGGGTTGCACCTGAGTCGTGGGGATGGGCATGATGTGGGCTAGCCCGCATCAGAACCGGTACACGCCCGACACCACGGCCGCATGGAACCAGGCGAAGTTGTACACCTCGTCGGTGTCGGCGCCACCCTCCAAGGTGCGGTAGCCTGCGCGCACCGACCAGCGTTCGCTCACGTCGTAACCGAGCTTGACGGCGAGGTCCTCCGCCCGACCCGGTCCACCCGCCAGCGCATCGAGATCGAGTACCAGATGCCAGCGGGCGGCGAACCGCCAGTGGGCGGCCAGGTGGAGCAGCGGCACGAAACCGACATCACTGTCTCTGGCTGACGCCCCGCCCTGTCGAAGCTCGATCTTGGCATCCCGGATCTTCGCCGTGAAGCCGACCCACCACGTCCAACGACTGCCCTGGTGGAACGTGTATCGATAGGAGAGGCGCCACGAGTTGAACTGGTACGTCGCTTCAGTCGGCACGCCGGACTCGAAGGACTCGCCGACGAAATCGACCGGTTCGGCGAGTACTCCCGTTTCGCTGTAGGAGAGCGGTGCCAGCAAGGCGCGAAGCCCATGGCGTCGCTTGATGTTCCAGGTGACGTACAGACGTCCGCTCGCCCACGGGCCGTTGCCGGCCAGATCGACCAGCGAGAACCGGGTGCCGTCCTCGTCGTTCGGGATCTGGACATCGTTGCGGCTCTGCCACACGGGGCCCGCTTCGAGCTCTACGGCAAAGTCCGACTCACCCTGTGCCGCCACGATGGTGGGGCCGGCCGCCACCAGGACCGCCGCCACAACCATGCTCGAAGCCAGAAGCCTGGCCTGCATTTTCAGGCCTCCTTGTGATAACGCACCGCGGCGGGACATGGACCGGACCGTCGGCGCATCACGGGTGCTCCGGCCGTGCCGGTTGGAGGGTTCGATTCAGCGTATCTGGAGTATACCCCTTGGCCCGCAGACCACTGACGATGTCGCGATACTGCCCGTCGTCCATCGTCGGCGTACGGCTCAGGATCCAGAGGTACTTTCGAGTCGGCACACCAACTACCGCCCAGCGATACTCGGGATCGAGGTCGATGATCCAGTAGTCGCCCCAGAACGGCCCAAAAAACGAAACCTTGAGCTTGGAGTTGGTCGTCTGATCCACGACCTTCGCTCGTCCGGTCGATCGTTTGAGGGGGCCATCGAGCGAGCCCTTCCTGCAGCTGTTGACGACACGGATCAGGCCGTCATCCCGGAGACTGTACTCCGCCGTCACCGCGGTGCAGTTCTTCTGAAACCAGGCGGGATAGCTGGCAATCTCGTACCAGGTTCCGAGGTAGCGGTCGAGGTCGACATGCTCCACCGCCTCGAGAGCCGGCTGGGTTGCCCATCCACTGCTCACCGTCATCGCGGCCACTATACCAATCACAATCGAGCGCATCATGACGCCTCCTCGCGGATCCCCGGCGCTTGGAATCTCGAGCGCGCACGTCCCGCTGTGACAACACAGCCGGTCGGATGAGGTTTCCCGACCGCCTCGGGAGGATCCTCGAAACCCGAACGCCCGCCTGGCGAATCGCCTACCGGGTCGCGCTGTCGTAGTCGGCCGCGATCGGAAAGCGCCGTCCGATCCCGAACGCCTTGGAGGTGATCTTGATACCCGGCGCTGCCTGACGACGCTTGTACTCGGTTCGGTTGATCAGGGCGACCACGTGTACGACCACGTCGTGATCGAGTCCCTCGGCCACCATCTCCTCCACTGACCGGCCGTGCTCCACGTAATCCTCGATGATCCGGTCGATCACCTCGTACGGCGGCAGCGAGTCCTGGTCGAGCTGATCGGGCCTGAGCTCGGCCGACGGCGGCTTGTCGACGATGCTCTGCGGGATCAGCTCTCGGTCCGCGTTCAGGAAGCGCGCGAGTCGATAGACCAGCGTCTTCGGCACATCGCTGATGACCGCCATGCCGCCGCACATGTCACCGTACAAGGTGGCATACCCGACCGCCTGCTCCGACTTGTTGCCAGTCGCGAGCAGCATCCGGCCGAATTTGTTCGACAGCGCCATCAGCACGGCACCCCTGATGCGCGCCTGGATGTTCTCCTCGGTGACGTCTGGTTCCTTTCCCTCGAAGGTCGGTTGCAGGACGTCGAGGTAGGACTGAAAGATGTCGTCGATCGGGATCACCCGATAGTCGATGCCGAGGTTGCCCGCAAGCTCCCTGGCGTCTGAAAGGCTGTGCTCGGATGAGTAGCGCGTCGGCAGGGCCACGCCGAGCACGTTGCCCCCGCCGATCGCCCGCGCCGCGATGGCGGCGGTTAGCGCGGAGTCTATTCCGCCCGAAAGACCCAGCACCACCTGGTTGAACCCGCACTTGGCAAGGTAGTCGCGCAGACCGAGCTCGAGCGCGCGGAGCGCCTCCTCCTCCTCGCATCGGGCCACCTCGCGAAGTTCGCCCGCGACCTCCCCGGCGCCGTCGATCGGGACCTCACACACCAGGAGGTCCTCGGCAAAATCACGCGCCCTCACCACCACGTTGCCGCTCGGATCGACGACGATCGAGTGCCCGTCAAAAACCAGCTCGTCGTTGCCACCCACCTGATTGGCGTAGACGAAGAAACGGCCCGACTGTGCCGCGTAGCGACGCACGAGATCCCGGCGCTGGGCCGCCTTGCCCAGTGAGAAAGGGCTCGCCGACACGTTGATCAGGATGTCGGCATCCCGGTCCACGAGCTCCATCACCGGATCCCGGTGGTAGATGCTGCGGCCATCGAGATCGGGATCGGACCAGACGTCCTCGCACACGGAAACCCCGAGGCGCACCCCGTGGAAGTGCAGGACGCGGACCTCGCCGCCGGGCTCGAAGTAGCGCGCCTCGTCGAACACGTCGTAGGTTGGCAGCAGGCATTTGTGGTACCGATCGACCACACGCCCACCGACGCACAGGGCAGCCGCGTTGCGCAGCGGCTTGCCGCTGCCCGATTGGTTTTGATCGACGAATCCGACGAGAATCCCGAGGCCGTCATCCGACAGCGCGGCGATGCGATCCAGCTGGCTTCGGCTGCGGTCGAGGAAATCGGTCCGCTCGAGCAGATCGCCCGGCGGATACCCGGTGGTCGCCAGCTCGGAGAACACGACCAGTTCAGCCGACCGGCGGCGCGACTCCAGCACAGCGGTGCGCATTGCCTCGAAGTTCGCGTCGAACGCGCCGGTGGTGTAGTCGAGTTGTGCAATCGCGATGCGCACGGCCACTCCTTCCGCAGTGGGGAGTGTATCGTCGTTCTTCGTCTTCGTCTCCATCTTCGTCTTCGTCTACGTCTGCGCCGTCTTCGTGACCGCTCACGTCCTCATCCACGGCATGGCTCCCCCTCCAAGAACCAGCCATCGTAACCGTGTAGACTATGTCCCCAGACTTTTCTGTAAACCATGTACCCGGAAAGTACCCTGCGTACTGCCTACTGCTTACTGCTCACTGCTCTCAAAGCCCTCCTGAAAAAAAACGACCCTGCCGGTGGCGCCCGACAGGGTGTTCTGGAAGGAGGTGAGCCGATGCGCGATTTCGCTTCGTCTCGACTGTTAATACGTTTTCGGAACACCAGCCGTTGAGTCCGTTCGCTGCGGGTCGAGCCCACCCACCTCACGTTCGGGCGGGCGATCTCTCGGCACCTGGAAGGTCGGCTGCATCAGGACCGGAATACGGTTCCCGATGTACCTGATCGGCCCGTGGCGAGAAGTCGTACAATAGGGCCCAACCGTCCCGCAGGAGATCCGTGATGCTGATTTCCGTCGGCTCTGTGCTGCTGTCTCTGGCGCTCCAGGCTGCCGAACCCGCACCGGTTCCCCCACACGGTCTGCCGTTGACCGGCGTGGAGGCGGAGGAGTTCCTGCGCACCGCCGAAATCCTGGAACTCAGGCAATTCGACACGCGCGGCGTCACCAGGCCGCGCCGAGCCGTGCTGTCGAACGGCACCCGAGAATTGCGGGCGGTGTTCAAGAATGTCGACGAGTCGAAACCCAAGAAGGTCTTCGCCGACGGCGAGGTGATCTTCATGTTTCGGGATTCCTACCGCCACGAGATCGCGGCCTATGAGCTCGACAAGCTGCTCGGGCTCGGCATGGTCCCGCCCTGCGTCCGGCGTCGCATCGGTGCCGACGTCGGCGCGCTCTGTCTCTGGGTCGAGGGCGCCATGACCGAGTGGGAACGAAAGATAGAGCATGATCTCCCGCCGCCGGAGCTCGAGACGTGGAACAAACAGATGCACACCCTGCGTCTGTTTCTCCAGCTGATCTACGACCTGGACTACAAGAACATCTCCAACGTGCTGGTGGATCCCGACTTCAAGATCTACAAGATCGACTCGTCGCGCGCGTTCCGTAACGACTTCGAGCTGCGCAAACCTGCGTCGCTCACGCACTTCTCCAGATCGGTTCTCGACGCCCTCCGGAGGCTCGACCACGATGACGTCGAGACACACCTCGGCGCGTGGCTGAGCACGGCACAGATCAACGGACTCATGGTGCGGCGCGATCTGATCCTGGAGCTGGCCGCCGCACGGGTCGCCGAACGGGGCGAGACGGAGGTGCTCTACCGATGAGTGCGCCGCCGCTTTTCGTTCCGCAACCGACACGAATAACGGGCGGGGAGGACCGAGAGGTGCCTCCCTCGGGCCCCCACGCCGGTCGGACCGCTACGCGGTTGACCGCCGCCGTGGCGACCGTGCTGGTGCTCGTAACCTTCCTCACGGCTCGCAGCGCCGCGGCAGAAGAGCCCGGCGACGCCCTACCGCTGACGGGCGACGCGGCCGAGAACTTCCTGGCAACGGCCAAGGTGCTGGAGCTGAAATCGTTCAAGACCAAGGGCGTGACCATGCCGCGCAAGGCCACCCTGTCCGACGGGGAGCGCACGCTGGACGCGCTGTTCAAGGACATCGACAGGTACAGCCCCAAGGAGACGCTCGCCGGCGGTCAGCTGGTGCTGCGGTTCCGCGACTCGTATCGACACGAGATCGCCGCCTACGAGCTGGACAAGCTGCTCGGCCTGGAGATCGTTCCGCCCTGCGTCAAACGTCGCATAGGTGGCGGCGCCGGGGCCCTCTGCCTGTGGGTCCAGGGCACCATGACCGAGTGGGAGCGGCTCGCCCAGCCCGAAATCACACCTCCCGACACAGAGGGCTGGAACAGGCAGATGATGACCATCCGGCTGTTCCTCCAGCTGATCGACGACATCGACTACAAGAACGCGTCGAACCTGCTGATCGACGAGCGATTCAAGATCTACAAGATCGACTCTTCGCGTGCCTTTCGTACCGATCGCGAGCTGCGGGACCCTGCCGAACTCACGCGGTTTTCCCGTGCGGTGCTCGACGCCCTCGGATCCCTGACGTTGAGTGACGCACAGGCGTCGCTCAAGCCCTGGTTGACCAAGGCGCAAATCAAGGGGCTGCTGGCGCGGCGCGATCTCATCCTCGAGCTGGCCGAGGCACGGGTCGCCGCACTGGGCGAGGACGAGGTGCTGTACCCCTGAGCCTCTAGATTTCCTAGTCCCTGCTCCCCCCGAGCAGACCGGCGCGAAACAGGAAGTACAGCAGCGTCATGAGGGTCGAAACGACCGCTGCCACGTAGGTCAACGCTGCCGCGTTCAGCACCTTGTCCACGCCCAGCCGTTCCTGGGCGGAGACGATCCCGTACTCCCCGACCAGGGCCTTGGCGCGCGCCGACGCGTCAAACTCCACCGGCAGGGTGACGATCTGGAACAGCAGCACCGCCGAGAACAGCAGCGCTCCACCGAGCACCATGTTCGTCGAGCTCATGAAAAGGCCGATGAGCATCACCATGTAGCCGAGGGACGAGCCGATCTTGGCAGTCGGCACCAAGGCCGACCGTAGCCCCAGCCACCGGTAGCTGTGGGCGTGCTGGATGGCGTGTCCCGCCTCGTGGCAGGCCACACCGATGGCGGCGATCGATCGCGAGCCGTAAACACCCTCCGAGAGGTTGAGAGACTTGTTGGCCGGGTTGTAGTGGTCGGTGAGCAGGCCCCGGGTCGGTCTGACGGCGACATCGCCGATCCCGGCTCCGTCCAGCAGTCGCTGCGCCGCCTGCGCTCCGCTCAGTCCCGACGCCGCCGGCACTCGCGAGTACTTCTTGAAGCTGGATTTGGTCTTCGCGCTCGCCCACAGCGAGAGCAGCAGTGCCGGCGCGATGAACAGCAGGTACATGGGATCGAAGATCATGGGTTAATTCCTCCGCATGGATGCGGCGGCACGACCTGCCGCCCGTGTCTCTTGTCACAACGCAAGAATACGCCCGATTGTTCTCGCCTGCCGTTCGCCCGTTCACCCTTGACATTCGGAGCAAAAGAATGTATTAATACACTATGACAATAGTAAACTAGAACAATCGGCGGAGGAGCTGGTGGCCATAGAACTCAAACTCGACCTCAAGAGCGGCGTTCCCTTCTACCGCCAGATCATAGACCAGATCAAGAGCGCCATCGCGACCGGCGCGGTGGAGCCCGGTGACCGGCTGCCGACGGTGCGGCAGCTCGCCGTCGACCTGTCCATCAACCCCAACACCGTGAGTCGAGCCTACACCGAGCTCGAGCTCACGGGCCTGGTCGAAACCCAGATGGGCTCCGGCACGTTTGTCGGACAGCGCGGCGTGGAGCGCAACGACGTGGAGCGTCGTCGGTTACTCGACCAGCTGTGTCAGGAGTTCCTGTCCAAGGCCTCCACGCACGGTTTCAAGCTCGACGAGATCCTCGAAAACCTCGGTCAGCGCAAACGTCGCTGAGAAGGGAGTGCATCATGAACCCGCTGAAGGATCCCCTCCGACTCGATATCCTGGAGCGCTTCGCCGTCTCGTTTCGCGCCGACTTCCGTTTCGCTCCCGTGAACATCGCCATCCTGGTCGTGTTGTGCCTGGCGGGACTGGCGATCCACCTCGCCGTGCATCCGTTCGAACTCGAGGCGGTGATCTCGATGGTGGCTGTCGCAGTCGGACTGGCAGTGCTGTTCCGCTTCTCACAGATCTGGGAATCGGTGCTGGTCGGTTCGGTGCTTGCCGCGCTCGGGGTGTACCTGCGGCACCGACCGGACAGCGGCATCCTGGTAACGACCGTCGTGGTTGCCGGCCTGCTCGCCCCCTGCCTGCAGGTGGCGTACCAGTGGGAGCGCGCACTGCTGCTCAGGTTCGGGAAGTTTCGCGGCCTGCGCGGGTCTGGCCTCTTCACAGTGGTCCCGGTGATCGACAAGGTCGCCAACTACGTGGACCAGAGGATCCGGGTCACCGACTTCAAGGCCGAGACGACGCTGACCAAAGACACCGTGCCGGTGAACGTGGACGCCATCGCGTTCTGGATGGTGTGGGACGCGGAAAAGGCGGTGTTGGAGGTCGCCGATTTCGACCATGCCGTGACGCTGTCGGCGCAGACCGGTCTGCGGGACGCGATCGGCAAGCACGAGCTCGGCGAGATGCTCTCCCGCCGCGACCGCCTGGGCCAGGAGATCCAGCAGGTCCTGGACGTCAAGACCAATGCCTGGGGGATCACTGTTCAGTCGGTCGAGATCCGGGACATCATCATCCCTAAGGGCCTCGAGGACGCCATGAGCAGGCAGGCGCAGGCCGAGCGTGAGCGTCAGTCCCGGATCATCCTGGCCAATGCCGAAACCGAGATCGCCGAGAAGTTCGCCCAGGCCTCCGAACACTACCGTCACAATCAGGCGGCGCTCCACCTGCGGGCGATGAACATGGTGTTCGAGGGGCTCAAGCAGAAGGGCTCGATGGTGATCGTGCCCTCGACCGCAGTGGAGACCATGGGGCTCGGCGCCATGGGCGGCCTCACCGCGTTCGATCGGATCCTCGGCGGGGGAACCGGGGACGTCGATGCGCAGCCCGCGACTCCCCCAAAGGAATCGACCGATGATGCGGAGCAAAACGACTGAATCGCTGGTGTCCGCGCTGGTCATCCTGCTGGTCACCCTGCTGCTGTTCCTGGCGCGGGCGACGGCCCACGGCTACTCCACGACCTCGTCAGCCCTGACCGGCGTCACGACGACGGACGTCGATCCGACCGGCCCGCAACGGACGGTGTGTCGGGTCGCGTCGGATGGTGAATACCTGCCATGAGTGGCTCGGCCCCATCCGTGCCGCGCGCTCGGCGCGATGAGACCACCGAACCCGGGGGCCTGGCCCGGTGCTGGGGTACGTGCTGGCTCGCCCTGTGCGGGGCGCTGGCCGTCCACGTCTTCGACGAGGCGTCGACCGACTTTCTCGCGCTATGGAACCCTCTGGTGGCGTCGATTCGTGGTCAGATCGGGTGGATTCCACTGCCTTCGTTCGACTACGGGACCTGGCTCGGCGGCCTGATCCTCGGCATCGCCATTCTCGTCGGCCTCTCTCCGTTCGCCTTCGGAGGCGCTCGCTGGATGCGGCCTCTGTCGTACGTGCTGTCCGTCATCATGATCGGCAACGGGCTCGGCCACATCGCCGCGTCGATCTACCTGAAACGGCCGGCGCCAGGTCTCGTGTCCTCGCCGCTGCTGCTCGCCACAGCCGCGTGCTTGCTGTGGGCGACGCGGCAGCACACAAATCAGCGATCAAGTTAGCAGCGGAGGCTGCACCATCGGCGGCGACTTTGAGCTACACTTCCCGGGAGAGGTGCCGTGATGCGTGTGTGCTGCGACCGCGCCCATCCGACGCGACGGGTCCCCCGCCGCGACCGGCCCTTTCTGTTCGGTCCCCCAAAGTAGCCGTGTCCGCCTGATTCCGGCCCATTCCGCAAGCGTCCATGACAACGATTTCCGGAGGCCCTCATGACCCATACCGCCGTGACCCCAGACCGCATTCACTCCACGCTCGGTGAGCACATCCTCACCGACGGGTTTCACGTGGCGATCGACCTCGAACGATCCCACGGCTCCTGGATCGTAGACGCCGTGTCCGGGCGCGAGATCCTGGACTTCTACTCCTACTTCGCGACCCTGCCGATCGGCCACAACCACCCGGAATTGCTCGAGGACCGCGAGTTCATGGCTGCCCTGACGAGGGCCGCGGTGGCGAACCCCGCCAACTCCGACATCTACACCGCCGAATACGCCGGCTTCGTCGACACGTTCGGCCGAATCGCCAAGCCGGTCGAATTCCGCTACCTGTTTTTCATCGCCGGCGGCGCACTCGCCGTCGAGAACGCGCTCAAGACCGCCTTCGACTGGAAGCGCCGCTCGAATCTGACGGCCGGCCGCCCCGGCCTCGGGTCCCAGGTGATCCATTTTCGCGAAGCGTTCCACGGACGCAGCGGCTACACCATGTCGCTGACCAACACCGATCCGATCAAGGTCGAGGGCTTCCCGAAGTTCGACTGGCCGAGGATCACCAACCCGAAGCTGTCGTTTCCGGTCACGGAAGAGGTGATCACTCACACGACGGGGCTCGAGCGCCAGGCCACCGCCGAGATCGAGCGGGCGTTTGCCGACCACCCCCACGACATCGCCGCGATCATCATCGAGCCGATCCAGGGCGAGGGCGGCGACAATCATTTTCGGGCCGAGTTCTTCGCAGAACTCCGGCACCTCGCCGATCGGCACGAAGCGCTGCTGATCGTTGACGAGGTGCAGACGGGCGTCGGGTTGACCGGCAAGTTCTGGGCCTATCAACACTTCGGGGTCTCGCCGGACATCCTGGTGTTCGGAAAGAAGACCCAGGTATGCGGCATCATGGTGTCCGACCGGATCGACGACGTCGGCAGCCACGTGTTCCGAACTGCGGGGCGCCTCAACTCGACGTGGGGAGGGAATCTGGTCGACATGGTACGGTGCACCAAGTACCTTGAGGTCATCGAGGCCGAGCGCCTCGTCGACAATGCGGCCCAACAGGGAGCCAGATTTCTCGCCGGTCTCGAACAGCTGGCCGCCCATCATCCGGTCATGTCCAACGTCCGCGGCCGCGGTCTGTTCACCGCGTTCAGCCTCCCGACCGTCGAGCAGCGTGACCGGCTGCGCGGACTGCTGTGGCAGCGGGGCCTCGCCAGCCTGGCGTCGTGGCCGGACTCGGTGCGGTTCCGACCGTGTCTCAACGTCACTGCCGACGAGATCGATGGGGCGCTGACCAGGCTCGACGAAGGGCTCTCCGAACTGGCCGACTGAAGCCGGGCTCAGCGCGGAGTTCGCTGCGGGGACTCCACGCCGTCACGGGTAGAACCGCACACTGGAGGCTCGATGGCCGGGAAGCGACGTCCGCTCGTCACGCACATTCTGGTCCCGCTGCTGATCCTGGCGGCGGCGATCTTCGCCGTCACGCGATTCGTGCGCATCGAAACGGTGATTGGCGATGTCGTCATCACCCTCCAGCAGGCCGACGAGCATTCGTTCCCGGCTCCCGATCCAGGGGCTCGACCGGGCGCGGTTGAACGCCGGTCGGAACCGCTGCCGGATCCCACGGTCGCGCCGCGCAACGTGGTCCTGATCATCGGTGACGGTATGGGCATCGGCCACATCAGCACGGCCTCGGCGCTGTTCCTGGGTCCCCACGGCCGGCTGGCGATGGAGACGGCTCCGGCGACGGCCCTGGTCAAAACGTCCAGCGGAAACGCTCTGGTGACGGATTCGGCGGCCGCGGCGACGGCCATGGCCACCGGATTCAAGACCGACAACAAAATGGTCTCACGGCTGCCCGACGGGCGGGAGCCGTTGACCCTACTGGAGGCGGCCGAGGCGCGGGGGTTCGCGACCGGGGTGATCACGACTGCGGGACTGGCAGGTGCAACTCCAGCCGCGTTCGTCACCCACGCCGAATCCCGCAACGACTACCGACAGATCTTCGAGAAAACGATTTCCTCCGAGGTCGACATCCTGATCGGTGGCGACTGGCAACGCTACCGCAAGGCCAGGGTCCGGCCGGATTACATCGAAGCGGTACGAACTGTCGAGGCGACCGTGGGCGGCAGATACACGGTCATCCGCGACGAGGAGGCACTCGCCGCAGCGCAGATCCCCGTGCTCGCTCTCTTTCCGGCCCGCCCGGGATCTCGGGAGTCGCACGGTCCCCGCCTGGCACGTTCCGCCGGCTTCGCCCTCGACCGACTCGTGGAAGCGGCCGGCGGTTTCGTGCTCGTCCTCGAGTGTGAGGACACCGATGAGGCGGCGCACACAACCGACCTCGCGGGCGTTGCGGATGCGATGGCCGAACTGGACGAGGCGGTGGCGGTGGTGCTCGAGTTCGCAATCGAACGGGGCGATACGCTGGTGCTCATAACAGCCGACCACGAAACCGCCAGCCCGGCCATCGTCGACGGGGAGTATGCGGATCGCACCGCCGAGGTGCGTTGGCTCACCGATAACCATACCGCCAACTGGGTACCCTTGTTGGCCCTCGGCCCCGGCTCTGACCGGTTCCACGGCGTGTTGGACAACACCGAGATCCCGCGGATCATCGGCCGGCTGCTCGAACTCGACCGTTTTCCGGATGCAGAAGGACATACACCATTCATTGACTGAGTTCCACACATTTGGTACGATTCCCACCCACTGAGTCGTGATTCTGTCGAATACGACACGATTTCACCCCTAGGACTGTGAAATGAACATGCGCGACACACTCAAGAGGATCCTGGTCGGACCGCAGGAGGACGAGGTCCCCGATCTCGGCCGCAACGAACGCTGCTGGTGCGGCAGCGGACGCAAGTACAAGACGTGCCACCTCGCCGCCGACGACCGCAAGCGTTCGGCGACCCGTTCCGCACCCGTGCAGCGGGCACCGTCGCGGGGGTTCTGAGGCGTCTCTCCTCCACGCCTGTCCAACGAAAACCTCGAGCTCAAGCGGAACGAAATTTCGCCTGACCCTGTTTCACAGGTGAGGAGCCGGGCGATGTCCGAGATCAACTTCATCGAAGACCACCACGGACCCAGGACGGTCGATCAGGTCTTGCCGAGGGTCGTCGAGCGGCTCAGGGCGCAGGCCGACGAGCTCGCGACCCCTCTGCGCAGGACGTTCCGCGGCCAACAACTTCCGTCGCGCGACGAGATCGTTCTGATGGTCGAGCTGCTGCGATCGGTGATCTTCCCGGGCTACTTCGGCAATCGGGACGTCACCGAGGGGAGCCTCACGTTTCACGTCGGCGCGGTTCTGGATCGGGTGGCCCTGATCATGGCGGACGAGGTCAAGCGGGGCCTCTGCTTCTCCTGTATCAAAGCTCCCTCCGACAGGATTCCGGTCGAGTGCGAGAGTCGCGCCAGGGAGGTCACCGCCTCGTTTCTCGAGCGGCTGCCGGAGCTTTGCAGAATGCTGGCGCTCGACGCCGTCGCCGCGTACGAGGGCGACCCGGCCGCGTCATCGCCGAGCGAGGCCATCTTCTGCTACCCCGGGGTCTCCGCGCTGACCAGCCACCGCATAGCCCACGAGCTGTACCGGCTCGACGTCCCGCTCATCCCGCGCATCATCTCGGAGCATGCCCACAGTCAGACCGGGATCGACATCCACCCGGGAGCGCGCATCGGCGAGATGTTCTTCATCGACCACGGCACCGGGGTCGTGATCGGCGAGACCTGCGTGATCGGCGATCGAGTGCGGGTCTACCAGGGCGTAACTCTCGGCGCCAAGAGCTTTCCGCTGGACGACGAGGGTCTCCCGATCAAGGGCATCGACCGCCACCCGATCATCGAGGACGAGGTGACGATCTACTCGGGGGCCACCATCCTCGGTCGGGTGACCATCGGCAAGGGCTCGGTGATCGGCGGCAACGTCTGGCTCACCCGAAACGTCTCGCCCGGCAGTCGGATCTCGCAGATGCGGCCGGTCACCGAGGTGTTCGAGAACGGCAGCGGGATTTAGTCACCCCGTATCCGTATCCGTGTCCGTTTCCGTCTCCGAATCTAGCCAAATCATCGAGGGGCGATCCGGGCACGGAGACGGAGACGGAAACGGGCACGGGTACTCCCCCAGGGTCGACCCAAATGGCATCGCCCTTCCCACCCACCGGCCGCCTCCCAAGGTAGTCGATTCCCTCATGTTGCAGCGCGCCCGCGATGGGATCTCCCGCCGGACCGTGTACAATCTCGCGACTCGAGTACCGCCGACGAGGAGGCACCGTGGAACACCCCGAGAGCGCGACCATCGAAGGCCTGCCCGACAACGCGCGCCGGCCCCTCGAGCCTGGCGAGATCTACGTCCCGATCGTTCCGGACGAGACCGGAGTGTACGAGGTCACCGCCCGCTCGGTCACGTTGGGGCTCGTCTTCTGCGCCATCTTCTCGATGGCGGCCGCCTACCTGGCGCTCAAGGTCGGACAGGGGATCGAGGCCGCGATCCCAATCGCAATTCTGGCGATAGGTCTGTCCCCGCTGTTCTCCCGCAAGAGCACCATCCTCGAGAACGTGATCATCCAGTCGATCGGTGCCAATTCGTCACACGTGGTGTCAGGCGCGGTGTTCACGATCCCCGCCCTGTACATGCTGGCGGCACAGCCCGGCACAGGCGTCGCGCAGCCGACTATCGTCCAGGTCATCGCGGTGTCGTTCCTCGGCGGCTGCCTCGGCATCCTGTTCCTGATCCCGCTCCGGTACCACTTCATGGTGGAGATGCACGGCCAGTTTCCGTGGCCCGAGGGGACCGCCACCACCGAGATACTGCTCTCGGGCGAGCGCGTCGGCGGTCAGGCCAGGATCCTGGCCCTGGCCGCGGGCCTCGGCGCGCTGTACGACGGGTTGGTGACCACATTCCACGCCATGGCCGAACTCCTCACATTTCGGGCTGTCGGGCTCGGCCAGTTGCTGCAGCGCCAGTTCATGACGCTCAGGATCCTCAACAACGCGGCGATCGTCGGCATCGGCTACATCGTCGGGATCCGGTACGCCGCCATCATCTGCGCCGGCTCTTTCCTGTCCTACTTCGTGCTGGTGCCGATCGTGCACGCGATCGGCGCGTCGCTGCCGCACGCGCTCGCTCCTGGGACGATCCCGATCGCCGACATGAGCGTCGAGGAGGTGTTCAGAAACTACGTCCGGATCGTGGGTGTCGGCGGCATCGCGGGTGCCGGGATCCTGGGAATCGTGTCGTCGCTGCCCTCCATGGTGCGCTCGATCGGCGCCAACATCGTCGGCATGAGTCACCAGGACACGCGCACATCCGAAGAGGTGCCTCGCGTCGATCGCTCGCTCAGCGGCGGCTTTACGATCGCCGGGTTGTCGGTGTTCGCACTCGCCGCGTTCCTGTTCTTCTCGTTCGGCCTCGGCATCGGTGACTCGATCACCTACGCCGCGGTGTGCACCGCGCTGGTCATGTTGATCGCGTTCCTGTTCGCCCCGGTGGCCGCGCGAGCGATCGCCATCGTCGGCACCAACCCCGTCTCCGGCATGACCATGCTGACACTCATCGTCACCGGCTTCGTGTTGCTCAAGATGGGTCTGGAGGGTGGGAACGGCATGTTCATCACCATGATGGTGGGCGGCGTCGTATGCACCGCGCTGGCCGCCTCGGGGGCGCTCGCATCGGACCTCAAGGTCGGCCACTGGATCGGCGCGACTCCGGCCCGACAGCTCGGCCTCAAGTTCGTCGGCACCCTGGTGGCAGCGACCTTCTGCGGCCTCGCCATGTGGGTCATGGCGCAAGCCGATCCCGGCCAGGGTTTCGGCACGTCGGCGATCCCGGCACCCCAGGCGTCGGCAATGAAGGAGATCCTGGTCGGAATCTTCGGCGCCAACGCCGCTCCGCTGCAGTGGTACCTGTTCGCGCTCGGCGTGCTGCTGTCGCTGATCCTGCGCATGGCCGGGGTCCCTCCGCTCGCGTTCGCCCTGGGGATGTATCTGCCGATGGAGCTCAACACCCCCGTGCTGCTCGGCGGCATCCTGTCGTGGATCGTCGGCCGTCGACGTGAGGGCGAGGACGATCCAACGGTCAAGGCCCGGCAGGATCGAGGTGTGCTCGTCGCTTCGGGCCTGATGGCGGGCGGAGCCATCATGGGCGTGATCGACGCCATCGCCAACGCGGTCATCAAAGGAGCCGCCGGCAGCACCGCTCCGAAGGCGGCGATTCACATCCTGTCGGAGGCGGCGTTCGGGGGTCTCCCGGGGGAGGTGGTCGGCACCGTCGCGCTGGCCGCGCTGTGCATCTTCGTGGTCGTGTTTGCGCGCCGCGCCAAGCCGGGCTAACCGTCAATCTCGCCAGTGAACCTGTCGAGTTCCTCGACGATCGGTGCGTCGTGCATGTACAGATTGGTGGGACACTCCACTGCTCTGCCGTGCGGCATACCGGCGACAATCTGCCGTACTTCCTGCTCGCTGTGCAAGGTATCGCTGCCGGCGTACGCGATCGCTACAGGGACCTCGATCGTGTCGAGATCGGGCCATACCCGATAGTCGAGGATCGCCCTGGCGGACAGCTTGAGCCGCAGCGGATGCGCGGCGCGCAACGTCCTCTCGTACCTCTCCATCTGCTCCGGCTCCGAACGAGTATCGATCCTGAAGTGGCGCAGGTACCAGAACACGAAGTACTTGATCGGGTGATACAACCAGGCCGGCCCGTACAACACCGGCCGGCCCCACGCCGGGATCCGAAACGACGCGTTCGGGCCCACGAGGAACGCCGCCCTCGCCGCGAGCCGGCCGCGTTTGAGGGCCTCGAGAATGGCGTTGGATCCCATCGAACTCCCGAACCACACCGCACGCCGGTCGTCCAGACCCAGCGACCGGGCGGCCGCGATCAGGTCGAGCGCGAGCCTCTCGACGGTGAACTCCTCGACCCGCATGCGGCGCCGGTCGATCCGCGCCGACCGCTTCTCCCGAGTCTCGATGTACAGTACCGGACGTGTCTCGACCATTGCCTCGAGCACCGGCAGCCACCCTTCGACGACCGAAACCCAGCCGGCGACGAATACCAGCGGTTCGCCATCGCTGGAGTCGCGCGGCCACCAGTGCAGAACGCGCAACTCGATTCCGTCGTCAACGGCGAGCCACCGCTCGTCGAATTCCGACTCGACAACACCGAGAGGATTGCTCGGCCGCCCGAAGTACGTCGAAGTTTCCACTGCCCATGCACCTGTGCTCTCACGATGATAGACCGATCTCGCACGTGCTGAAGCCGGCCTCGTGTGAGAGATCGCCGTCCCTGCCCGTGTGGCTCCCACATTTCCTTCGGGTGACCACCACCGTGAATTACGCTGCTACACTGGCTCGATGAGCGATCCACGGGATCACGAGCTGCCGATTGTCGGGCAGGATCAAGGGTCTAACCCGTCCAACGACCTGCCATCGTGCTCGCCCGAGGTCTACGTCACCAACGAGGAGGCGTCTCTTCTGGCGGCGATGCGGGCGATGAAGGGTCGCGCCACTGAGATCCGCGAGCGCCTGGCGGACCCTCTGTCCGGTGACGAGCGCAGCGCGCTCTCGGCCGAGCTGGAAGAGCTGCGCACTCGCCGGACCGAACTTACCCGGCGCCGGGACCGAGCCTACCGCCGCAAGATGGTCATGCTCGGCCACCTCCCACCCGACGCCCTCGTGGACTGACCCTCCCCCGTTAACCTCCATCGTCGTTGTCATCGACCGCCACCCGTCCGTCGCTGGTCGCTGGTCGCTGGACCACCCAGCCGCCCGGGGCATGCCGCGATGCGGCTGTACGGCAATACGGCTCCTCCACCCGCCCAGAGCACCCTCGTTATCGACCACCTGACTTCCCGTCATCCTGAGGGAGGAGCGAGCCGTAAGGCGAGCGACGAGTCGAAGGATCCCCCGAAGCAAGAGCGCCGACGCGATCGGGTCGTCTCTCCGGAGATCGGAGGGGATCCTTCGGCCTTGCGGCCTCAGGATGACACTCGGTTTCGGTGCCGCCGCGTAGACTGCTGCGGCCTCGAGCCTGGCGCTGTCGCGCGAAGGAGTGCTGGTGCGGTGCCCCGCCCTGCTCGCGGGCGGGAGGGGGCCCAAGCCCCGAGTCCCTAGCCCCGAGCCCCTTGGTGCGTCCTGCTAGCCCGCGCTTCTCACCAGTGTTCGTCGCGAAGGCGCCGAGGTGCCGTGCCCAGTGGGGTTTTCGACCCAGAGCCCCGGAGGGGCCGGCGGGGGCTGGAGCACACCGAGGGGAGAAGTCTCCGCTGGGTCAGGAGCATCGTTCGATCCCGATGGCGAGACCGATAGCGATACCGACGAATCTGGTCGGTATCGGAATCGGTTTTCGGTATCGGTATCGACTATCCCCGTTCGATCTGAGCGGCGGTTCGCGGCCGCAGCAGGAGACTGGTGAGAAGTGCGGGTTACATCTCGACCCGATTTCGCCCCGATCGCTTGGCCACCGAAAGCGCGCGGTCGGCCGCGGCGATCAGCGAGGTCGGATGCTCCTGGGGACTCGGCACGATGGTGGCAGCACCGACGCTGACCGTGATCCGGTGCCCGTCGGTCTCCGGCCCCGAGGTCATCTTGAGGTCCTCCACCGCCTGCCGCACCCGCTCCGCCACAGCGAGCCCACCCGCGGCGTCGGTCTCCGGCAGCAGCACGGCGAACTCGTCACCGCCGTAGCGCGCCACCACGTCGCCGGGCCGCTGGAGCTGCAAACGCACCGTCTCTGCAATCTGGCGCAGGCACTCGTCCCCCGCCTGATGCCCCCGGCTCTCGTTGTACAGCTTCAGGTCGTCCACATCGACAATCAGCAGTGTCAGCGGCAGTCGCGACCTGGCGGTGCGGCGCCACTGTGCCTTCAGGTTGTCCTGGAATGTTCGGTGGTTCGCGATCCCGGTGAGTGGATCGCCGTCGGTCATCTCCCGGAGCGCCTTGTTCGCCTTTTCGAGCTGCTGCGACCGTTCCTCGACCGTCCTCTGGAGCTGCCCGGCGCGTTCATCGAGCTCCCCGATCCGCCGGCGCAGTCGTCGATTGACAATCCAGGCTACCACCAGCACGAGTGCAGCCGGCAACCACACGATGGGTTCGGTCAGGGTCTCCAGCATGGTCCTCTCATCCCATCTCCGCCACCTCGGAGTGGCGGAAGCACGTCACAAGGTGATCGTTGACCATCCCCGTTGCCTGCATGTGGGCGTAGACGATCGTCGGCCCCACGAACCGGAAGCAGCGGTTCCTGAGGTCGCGTGAGATAGTCTCGGCGAGTGGCGTTGTGCTCGGAATCTGATCCATCGTGCGCCATGAGTTTTGGATCGGACGACCACTCGTGAACGACCACATGTAATCCGAAAAGGTCCCAAACTCCGCCTGCACCTCGAGGAACGCCTGGGCGTTGGAAACCGCGGATCTCACCTTCTGGCGGTTGCGGACGATTCCCGGATCGGCGAGCAGCTCTGAAATCCTGTCCTCGCCGAACTTCGCCACCTCGGCGGGTTCGAAGCCGTCAAACGCGGCACGGTAGTGCTCTCGCTTGCGCAGAATCGTGATCCAACTGAGGCCCGCTTGCGCACCCTCCAACACGAGAAACTCGAACAGCGCCCTGTCGTCACGGACCGGCACACCCCACTCGATGTCGTGGTAGGCCACGTACACGGGGTCGGTTCCACACCAGCCGCATCTTTTCCGCTTCATGCTCGAGCCCTGGCCACCGACGTCACGTCCGATCGATTCGAAATCATGGCGAGCCACCCACCATCACGAGACCCTACGTTGGCGCTCGTCCTCGTCAAACCGGAGGCGCACCTTCTTTTCGAACAACGTCGAGAACAGCTGTGATTTCTTCGTGAACGACCACCCCACACGCAATGGAAACGCGACCTCGCCGTCAACAGCCGATCCCTTGCTCATCATCGACCTCGTGTGGGTGAGCCTTTCGGCTCTCGTTGCGGCCTATTTTACTCCGCCCCGCGGATTTCGCGCCGCACCATGTGCCCGCAACCGCTCCGAACGCTCACGAGGCGATGGACTGGAGGTCCCGCACACCCGTCCAACATGTCAGAAGGAGCCCGTCCGCTCTACACCAACGCCTTCACGACCTTCGGCGTCACCAGCCAGCGGAGCACTCCCCGCCCGGGCGCGATCTCCCGCCACGATCCTCCACCGAACTCCAAGCACGCCACCGCAGCGGTCGGCATCCGCACGCGGCCTCCGCCGAGTACCGCTACCAGGTCGGACCAGGCAGGTTCGTGACCGGCGATCAACACTCGCTCGGGGAGGTCTGACGCCGCTGCCAGTTCGTCCAACACGGTCTCTGGATCGCACCCGTAAAACGAACCCACGGACCTGATGTCGCAACCCCAGCTTCCGGCCGCGGCCGCCAGTTCCGCCGTGGCTCTGGCACGCTCGGCCGTGGAGGTGAACACCAGCTCGGGCGCCTGTCCGCATCGCGCGAGAAACCGCCCCATTGCGCCTGCCGCCTCGACCCCACGCGGAGCCAGCGGCCGCTCGTGGTCGGTCATCCCACCGACGCTCCAGTCGGACTTGGCGTGGCGCATGATCAACAGTACTGCCATGTCAACCTCCCCTCGGTGAGATCGCGTCCGAGGTCGGCTCGCTGATCATCCGCCCGTCGTCGGGGCACCAGGCGGTCAGGCTTCCACCGTACACACAACCGGAGTCCAGGCAGAGAGCCCCGCCGGATCGGTGCAGACCGAGCTGGGCCCAGTGGCCGAACACCACTCGCATCCCCCGTTCGACGATGTCGGAGCCCTCGAACCACGGTTTGCAGCCATCCGGGGCGGCTTCGGGGGGGCCGGTGAAGCCAAGTTCTGGCTCACCGTCAGGCCCCACCACCCTCGCGCGGGTGAACACGGAGACCGCCGCTGCGATCCGCTCGTCGCCGCCGATGCTCGCTCTCCACCTGGGCCGCGGCTTGCGGCACAGCTGCTCGAGGAATTCACGGTCGCCATCGTCATTCAGCCGGTCGCGGGCCTGGTGGGCCAACGCCAACGCATCGTCCTCGTCCCAGCTCGGCATCAGTCCGGCGTGGACCATCATCAGGTCACCGCGTCGGTGCACGAAGGGCTGCCGCCGCATCCAGGCGAGCAGCTCATCACGATCGGGTGCTGCGAGCACCTCGCGCAGGTTGTCCTCTGGCCGGGGGCAGAGGAGCTCCTCGGCTCGCGCCAGCAGGTGCAGGTCGTGGTTCCCGAGGGTCGCCACCAGACGCTTCTGCCCCGCTGCCCAGCGCAGCACCTCGAGCGACTGCGGCCCCCGGTTGACGAGATCACCGACCAGCCACAGTTCGTCGTGGAGAGGATCCCAGCCGATCCGCTCGAGCAGCCGCTGCAACGTCCGCCAGCACCCGTGGATATCACCGATAACGTAGGTCGTCACGATCTTCGATCCCGCCGAATGGTCTCACATCGCCTCCGCCGACACCCCGGCCCCGCTCTTCGTCTTCATCTTCGTCTTCATCTTCGTCTTCATCGTTGTCGCTGTCGTCATCGTCATCGTTGTCGTCATCGTCATCGGCCTGCCGTTCGCGTCGACCATCTGACACCCAACGCGCCCTCTCCCCAACGCGCTCCCCGCGGTTGCCACCTTCAACAATCTTGGGCGTGAATGACGGCGATGTGGTGTGCTGAGACGATCCCAAAATTGTTGAAGATGGCACGCCCGCACGACGCGCGGTCTTCGCCCTGCCGTTCACCTCGACCACCTGACACCAGAGGCGCCCTCTCCCCGGCGTGCTCCCCGAGGGTGCCCCCTTAGACAATGTTGGGACCCGACGAACCGCCCTACCCCGCTGGCGTTGCTCCCAACATTGTCAAAGACGGCACACCCGCACGACGCCCTGTCATCGGTCTACTATTCGCTTCGATCAGGAGACCCCGGGCCTATGCCCGGCACGCCCGATCTACGCGCTGTCGTGCAGATTTGGCCTCGCGCCATACTGCGGGCGTCGTACGGTCTCGAGAAGTCTCGGCTGCGGCCTCAGCTCGATTCGGCCTGTTTCTTTCGCATACCCGCTCGCAGAAGCCGCTGCGCGTCTATCGAACCCTCGTCGAAGAACCCCTCCGGCCAGTCGTCGAACCCACCGAAGCGGTTCGTCTCCAGTCGCCTGAACCGCGTGGCGCCCTCGCGGCGCTCGGTGGACACCAATCCGACGAGGTCCAACAACTCGTCGTGCTCGTCCTCCGCGATTCGCCGCCGCAACCTGGTGACGAGATGATCACTGTGCGTTTCGACGATGACCTGTCGCCCGCTGTGGACACACGCCAGCAGGAAATCAGCCAAAGTCTGCTGCGTGGCTGGATGGAGGTGCAGCTCGGGTTGTTCGATGGCCAGGACCGTACCCGGCGTGGCGTGGAGCCCCATCACCAGCACCGGAACCAGCTGACTCACGCCAATGCCGACGGCAGTCATGTCCAGCGGTCGTTTCACGTCGGAGATCGAGATCCGAGGTTCGAGCCCGAGACGCGGACGGTCGATCGTCTCGATTCCAGCGGCCATACCAAAGGCATCGAGCCAGTGATTCACGGCCGCTCGGAGCGGCATTCGTGCCGTGCCGCCGGTGGTCAATGGGCAGAGGATCTCGCGCTCCGCGTCTCTGTGGAGCACCGCGAACGCGAACTCTCCCTTGGTGCCGACGTAGCCCGGTTTGTCGGTCGGAACCGAGAGGTAGAGGACCTGTGGATCCTGACGAAGCGGACCGAGGTACACCACGCGGTCCGAGAAGAACCTCGCGACCGCGCCACCACCCAACTCGAGCAGATTCGCCGGTCCCCGACTCGGTTCGAGTTCCTCGCCCGGGAGTAGGACGGGGCCACCGGCGCCGAGGCGGCGCTCGATCGACCGAGCGAACTTGGAATCGCTCACGAGAGAGTGAAGCTGCGGCCAGTATCCGGCGTCAATCGCCTCGGACCTCGAGGAGTCGAGACTTTCCATCAGTTCGGTGGCCGCCGCGGTGCCGGTCCTGTCCAAGTCCCGTTCCGCCTCGACAACATCGACGATGAGATCAATCAGCCGATCGCAGGCAGTGGTGGCGAGGTCGTTCATCCGAACCTCTTCCTGCCTCCCCTCGCCCTTCGGCGGTTCACCGATGTGGCGCTGACGAATTCGATCCCAAGCGGTTCTCGGATTCCTTCGTCGATCCCGCAAGACCTGGCGCGCCCTGCGCACCCACTCGGCGGTCAGCACGGCGTGGAGATCCCCCTGTACGAACACGGCGACCGGTATCCCCGCACGATGACTGACTCCCACCGTGCGAAAGCTGCGACGCTGGTCGGCGGCGTCGAAGCCCGTCACACGCCCTTCCAGCCGGACGACCGGCTGGAGATGTGTGCGGCGCGGCGTCACTCCGAGGTCGAGGTGCCGTCGGGACAGCACGGCCGCCCGGTAGTCCAGTGCCTCCACCCCATTGTTCGACATCGAATCCTGACCGCGATCGATCGAGAACCTCACGCCTCGTATCCGAGCCCTGCCCGGCAAGTTTTCTCGGCTTGTGTTCAGGAGCTCCACATCCCACTCCATGACCGTCCGCTTCGAACCGTCCCGGTCGTTCTCCCGATCCCGTTCCGGACGGATACGACGATCCGGAGTCGAGAGTTCGAAGGTTCCTCCGAGCCCGATCCTGTCGCGTGCCGTCGCACCGGCGTGACGCAGGTCATCGAATTCCCCCAACTCGACGTACGGCCCGTTCAGGGGAAGATGCTCCTCACACGACTGCCCCTGCATTGCTTGCACCACGAGCAGGATCGATTGCAGGAGACTGCTTTTTCCCGACGAGTTCGCGCCGACAAACACTGTCAGGGGGGACAGGTCGACCTGGGCACACGCGACCGACTTGAAGTTCCTGACTCGCCAGCTTCGCAGTGGTTGGACGATGCCGCCAGTTCCTTTCATGATCCCGCCTCCAGATTGTGCCGGATGATCAGCATCTCGGCCCCGTCGGCCATCACGGCCCGCGCCATTGCCATCGATTCACGGGACTGCCCCGTCCAGGCATCGGGCAACGTCAACAGACGTACCGTACGCCTGCCGCGCTTCGACGCTGCGGACAGCATGCACATCAACTCACGATCCATCGCCTCCGAAGGCCGACTGCGACCAGGTTCGATCTCGAGAGGTCCCTCGTACCCGGGTGCCCGGTCAGCGAGCACCCGCTCGACCAGCGGCAGCAACGCCCGCACCCCATCGGGTCCCCACGGCCGAGGCCCGAAACCGCATGTCTCCAGGCTCGAGGAGAGCACGACCACCGGAACCGTCGCGGCCTGCGATTGGGAAACGATCTCCGCAGCAGCCAACCACCGCTCGATCCTACGGCTCTCGGGTTCTCCGGTGGCGAGATCGAGTAGAACTGGATCGACCACAGTCTCAGATCCTGCTCCGTGCCGTCCGAGGGCGGTGCGACAGTCCTCGGAAAGGGCCTCCAGCTCCCTTTGCTCCCGCTCTTTGAACAGCGACCGCTGATCGAGCCTCGCATTCTCCTCTTCGACGCGCGGCGAGTCCGCTGCGATCGTCCGTTCCGCGATGGCTCCCAGTCGGGCATCTCGCGCCAGTTCGGAACCGAGCTCCGCAACGAGTCCACCCAGCTGAACACACCACATTCGCTCCACTACACCGGCTTCCACCATGAAATCGAAGGGAAGGCCGGAGGTCCCTGCGGGCACCACCACGTCCGCGTCGGACGCGAACTCGGTCTCGTTGGACACCAGCGCCACGTCGGCAACGCCGATCTCCGGATCGAGTCCGATGACGAGCACCATTCGCGGATCACACCGCCCAGGCAGCGTGGGGTCTGCGATCCGCAGGTCACCGATCCGCGGGAATCGCGGCCAATCGTCATCGACCTCGAGCGGGCGTCGGACGCTTTCACGGAGTCGCGCCGTGCCCAGCCACTCCGGCAACTCCTTGTCGCTCATCACTCACCCCTTCCTGCCCTCCCAGGGTGCATCTCCCAGACTGTCGACGACCGCCACACGCATCTCCTCGGCCAAGGGCGCCAGGACGCGCTCGAGACGGCGGAACAGACGGTGCTTGTGCTTTGCCACCGTCGGCCGACTCATCCCGAGCTGGCGTCCGATCTCTCGGTCTGAGGCACCCGCGAGTTTGAGGCGCAACACCTCGCGGGCGATCCCGGTGCAGCTCGACATGATCGAACCCGAGACCTCGGCGACGATCGCTCGCTCCTCCACACTGAGATCGTCCACCGCAGGGCGCAGATCTCCCCGTTCACCCTGCTCAAGGAAGCGTGGCAGCCAGGATGTCAACAGGAAGGACAGAATTCGGTCGAGATCGGCCACGGTGACCGCGTGCGGGAGTGCGGTGGCCACGCCTTCCAGCAACTCCACCAGCACTTCGGTGCTGTAAACCATTGGGGCGCGCATCGTCGGGTTGGACTTGATGGTGGGGAACCCCGTCAGCGACGCGGCGACGTCTCTCAGTGCGGCGGCTGAAGGAATACCGGACTCGACCTGCTTCCCTGCAACGGTGTAGCTCCAAGCTGGAGGGGTCGCCACCAGTCGAAACGGCGACTCCATAACGAGGGTTTTGCAGCGCTCCAGAATGTTGTCGACGATGGTCCGCTGTCGCCGTCGCGCCAGATGGTGACGGAGCTGCCGCGCGAGTAACCTTCTGAAGTGCTGAAGATCCGCCGCAACAGCCAACGCGTAGTCGAGCTGCCCCTGTCCGATCAGGACGTCGACGCAGAAGTCCTGGACGAGATCTTCGATGCCCTCATCCCATCGCCACACCCGGCCGTACACGATCGGGTCGTACCCCCGCACGACGGAGCGCACGATCTCTCTCGCCTCACGTAACAGCAACCGGCCCATGACCTCGGATCTGTACTCGGTGACCAGCAGGCCCAGGGCTTCCAGGCCCTGCTGACAGCCTTCAGGGTCACGGTGTCTTCTCGGCAAGGGACACCCATGATGCCACGAACCGCTGGCCGGGCCGGCGGGCGCCTCCCGCTGTGCCGGGACCGCGGGCTCGCCACCGGTACTGTCGCCGGCTTTCACACCGAAGGCTGATAACATTGATAGTCGGGGAATGGAACGCCCATCACCGCGCTCGCGGGATCGGCGGCCGGACCCGGGGAGTCACATTGACGCTCGACCAACTGCTGGAACAGCTGCCGGTCTGGGAGATGACGCTGGGTGCGACCGTCGTTGTGGCCGTCCTGACCGTCTTTCTGCTCGGCCGGCTGACCGGATTCAAAAGAGGTCAGCGCGCCACGCAGACGCAACAACAGGCGGAGCAACGCCCATCAGTCGGGAGTCCCATCCTGCGAATGGAGCGGGATATGGATTTCCTGGTGGACTTCATCAAGGAGTTCCCCGCGATCATGCTCGACCTCAACCGGCAGTCCAACGTGCGCCAGATCCCCTCGGTGCTTCTCAACGCGGTGGTGCGGATTTTCCGTGCGGAACAAGCGGCGGTTCTGGTTCGCCGCAAGAGCACCCTGATGGAGCCCGAGCGGTCGAACCGACTGATCGTGGCCGCGGTTTCGTCGAGTGAGCGCGGTCTCGACGTGGGCACCGAAATCGGGATCGGCGAGGGACAGCTCGGAATGGTGGCCGAGAGCCAACGGATCATGGACCGATCCGACTTCACCAACAGCACCGACACCGGGCAGTTCACAATGGGCGGCTCCCGGCTCCCGGTGTTCGAGGTCGCCGCGCCGATGGTGCACGAGGATGAGACGCTCGGCGTGCTGGCGTTCTCCCGGCCTCAGCGCCACCATCCGCGCGAGAAGGAGATGCTGCACATGATCGCCCAACTCGGTGCGATCACCTGGCACAACACGACCGCCTACCGCAAGGTCCAGGTGTCCGCCGATGTGGATGAGCTAACCGACATCTACAACAAGCGGGCGCTCAAGTTTCGGCTCAGCGAGCTGGTATACGAAGCGCGTCAGGCCGGCGGCCGAGTGTCGGTGTTCCTGTTCGACATCGACCACTTCAAGAATTACAACGACCTCAACGGACACATCGCCGGCGATCAGGCGCTGAAGCTGCTGGCGCAGATCGTCAAGGAGACCGTCCGAAGCGACGACATCTTCGGACGGTTCGGGGGTGAGGAGTTCCTCCTGATCATGCCCGGCCGGACTACCGCTCAGGCGATGAGCGCGGCAGGCAACATCCGGCAACGAATCGCAAACTACGAGTTTCCGTTCGGCGACCGACAGCCGATGGGGAAGGTCTCGGTCAGCGGTGGCGTGTCGACGTTCCCCGATGATGCGCAGGACGCGGTCGAACTGCTGTTGGCCGCAGACAACGCTTTGTACAAGGCGAAACAGGCCGGACGGAACCAGGTGTTGCGCGCCGAGACCGGCATGAATCCGATCACGGCGACACCGAAGAACGTCACATTCGAGGACGACTCGGCGAATTAACCGGCCCCCACTCGGGTCGCGGAATACAGCTGAGTTGCCGGCTGTTTCCCTCCACGATCCACGTCCTCACCGGGAGGAACCATGAAACGCTTGACACTGTTGGCGTTGGTCGTCACCGCGATCGTCGGATCGCCCGTGCTGGTCGGAGCCCACTGCCAGATTCCGTGCGGAATCTACGACGACGAACTGCGGGTGCAGTTGATCGAGGAGCACATCGGCACGGTCGAGAAGGCGATGCAGCAGATCATCGCACTCGGCAAGGATCAGCCGGCGAACATCAATCAGCTGGTTCGCTGGGTCGACAACAAAGAACAACACGCCCAGGAAATCCAGGACATCGTCACCGCCTACTTCATGGCACAGCGGATCAAGCCGATGGCCGAGAACACGGACGGGCGTGCGTCCTACGTGGAGCAGTTGACGCTGTTGCACGACATCCAGATCCGCGCGATGAAGGCCAAGCAGTCCACGGATCTCGCGCAGGTGGAGGCGCTGCGTGCGCTGGTCGTGCAGTTCCGCAAGGCCTACTTCGGCGAGCAGGGGACCCACGCTCACTGACCCGCGCCCGTCGAACGGCCGTCGGACCCCGAGGAGCCCCGGGATCATCCTCGGTGCGTCTCACCCGATGCCGACGACCTCGAGCATGAAGGCGCACTTGAACGCGGTCTTCCGGTACCTGCCGAATCGGCCGCTCGGGCCCCCGTGTCTACTCGTGATGTCGGTCTTCAAGGTCAGGGACCGAGAGCACGATCGAGCTCGTCAAGGAACTCGGTCACCGCACGGTCGAGGAGGCCGATCTCGCCCGGCGAATTGACCGTCCCACCGCTCGCCTGCAAAGCGACCCTCACGACCTCTCCGCGTTGATCGATCCGCACATCCAACACGACCGCGCGGTACGCCGGGTCGGCCGCGGACTCCGCTCGAATCCGGCCCTGCTCGCGGTCCTCCTCGTCGATGATGTATCCGGTACTCGACAACGACCACACCACCGCCCTCCAGACGCGGTCATACGGCAGGACGTAGCTCCGCGACC
This sequence comes from Candidatus Sulfomarinibacteraceae bacterium, assembly GCA_041552055.1. Taxonomy (GTDB): domain Bacteria; phylum Acidobacteriota; class Thermoanaerobaculia; order Thermoanaerobaculales; family Sulfomarinibacteraceae; genus JBFELO01. The sequence continues at coordinate 38,897 of JBFELO010000020.1, forward strand.
AATCGTCCCCGTTCGCCAGCACTTCCGACGTCGCCGAACACCCGATTGCAGACAGTCCGACAACGACAAGGCTCGACAGAAGCAGTTCGCAGGGCCACGCCCGCCTCAGTCGTTCAGCGCGCACCATGGGCGTCACCATTGTCAACCTTTCCGGCGTTCTGGGTCGCAGCCGTCCGTGCCGGCGAAGCGTCCGTCCGCGACTCCTGTCTGGCTGCGGTTCGATACGCCCTCCATCCAGCCGATGCGGCAGCGCTCGCGATGGTCGACCTCCGGGCTGAACGGTTTGATGTCCAGCACCGGTGTGCCGTCGAGGATGTCGAGATCGGCCACGCGCAGTCGCGTCCCGGTGATGCCGAGCAGGCGCACCACGGAGAGCCCGATCGGGTTGGGACGACGCGGCGCACGGGTCGCGAACAGCCCCCTCTGCTCCGCGCCCATGTACGGAACGACCGCGAGCGTATAGCCTGAGGAACAGTGCAAGTGGTAGATCAGGTGGATGTGTGAGAACCCGTCCAGGTCGGCAAGGCCGGGTGCGAAATCCTCGAGCACCTCGACAGTGCCCTCCGCTCCGTCTGCGAACCGGGGCTGGATCGGCATGCCGATCGGTTCCGTGAATGGGCTGTGAACGAATCCAATCGGGCGGTACACGATCTCCACAACTCCTCCCCACGATCTGGGCCTCTCCGCTCACAGAGCGGTTGCATACGGGCCAGATCGTCTGAACGACATGATACGGCGTCCGCTTCACGACTCACGCCTCGGCCGGAAGGCACCAACCCGCTGGAGTGTTGTACCTGCCGCTCGGTATAATGCATGCATCCCGGAGGAAAGATGCGGTCTCTCACACTCGTGCTGTTGATGGTGACCGTTGCCGTCGCGATACCCCTCGATCTCGCGGCGCGGACCGACCCTCTCGAGCATCCGGCCACAACGAAGGTGCTGGAAATGATCACCGCAGGACAGACGGACGAGGAGATTCTCGATCAGATCGATGAGCTTGCCCCCTTCCCGGAGTTCAACGGCCACGACCTCGCAGAGCTCAAACGGCGCGGAGTCTCCGACCGAGTCCTGCTGCGGATGCTCGAGATGACCGGCAATGGCGCGGCCGCCCGGCCGACGTCAGTGACGACGCCTCGAGAGACATCCCCGGAGCTCGCTCCAGAGGCCCGCGGTGGACTGATCCGCGTCCTCGTCGACTGTCCATTCGACGTCAATTACCTCGAGGTCGCCCTGAATGGAGAGATCCAGAGCACCAGGGGTGAACTGTGGAAGGGCTCGGTGGGGACGGGCGAGCATCTCGACCCACCCCCCGACGTCGCCGATCAGGAACTCGCCGTCTTGTTCGAGTCTCCGGTGGCACCGGGCCGACACATCGCTGCGGTTGGTTTCGCGGTCACCGAGGTCAGGCAGGATCCCAGCGAGGTCTGGGGGCAGGAGGCAGGCGAGCACTACGAGACACGCGGCATCCGAGCGATACCGTCCGTCCTCCCCGGACAGGCGCCGAGCGGTAACGTCGGCGCGGTGTGCGACATCGGGGCCGGCCAGCTGTGCGAGGTCGTGGCCACGCCGCAGTACACTTCGTCCACATTGCTGCGCGGCGCCTCGGTATACAACGTGCGCTACCGAGTCAGCGTCGTGGACCGGCGCTGACCGAACGCACGCTTCTCACCGTCGCTCGCCCCGGGCCCCCCGCTCCAGTCTTCGCTCGTCGTCATGCTCGTGGTGGTGTGTGTGACCCCGCAGCAGATCGAGCGCATGCTCCAGCACCGGGAGGATGACCGTCAGATTCTCGGTCGCAGCCCTGCGGCTCCCGGGCAGGTTCACGATCAGCGTCGCCCCTCGGATTCCGCACACTCCACGTTGCAGCCACGCGTTCGGCGTGATCACGGCCGACGCCGCGCGCATCGCCTCGGCCAGCCCCGGGACCTCCCGGTGGATCACCGAACGGGTGGCCTCCGGCGTGTGATCGCGCTCGGCACATCCGGTGCCGCCCGTCGTCACTACCATGCCGAGGCCGCGATCGCTGAGGTCGACGAGCCGGCCGGCGATCTCGTCCTGCTCGTCCGGCACGATCATCGTGGTCGCGATGTGCCCACCGAGACCTCTCTCGATCAACTCGGCGATGGCGGGGCCTGCGGTGTCGCGCGCGGCCCCTGCCGACGCGCTGTCCGACACCGTGACCACGGCCACCTGGATCACCGATCTGGACACCTCGCACAGCACACGAATCGACTCGCCTGGCCGAACCTCACCGCCGCGAACCACGCTGGCGAATACGCCGTTCCGCGGCATGATGCAATCGCCGGCCTGGGCGTAGATGGCACATCGCGTGTGACATGCCTTTCCGATCTGAGTGATCTCGAGCTCGGCATCGGCCACGGACAGTCGCGACCCGATCCCCAGCCTCTCGAGCCCGCAACCGTCCACCACCAGATTCTCTCCGAAATCACCGGGCTCGAGCTCCAATCCACGATCCCGCATGTCGTCGATGTCAGATCCCGAGAGCAGGCTCACCTGACGGTGCCAGGGGCCGGCGTGCGCGTCCCCCTCCAAGCCGTGTCCCGCGACCAGAACCGCCCGTTCCACTGCCCGCTTCTGCTCACCCTTGGAGGGCGCAATACACACCGCGATGACTGATCCGTGAGTCACGGATGGTCGTCCAGGACCCGATCGGTCGCCCGGTAGTCCCCGGATCGCCCCCCCGATTTCTCGACCAGGCGGACACGTTCCAGAACCATGTCTTTCGAGAGCGCCTTGAGCATGTCGTACAGGGTGAGACCAGCCACGGTCACAGCTGTCAGGGCTTCCATCTCGACACCGGTCGCGGCGCGGGTGGCAGCCGCGGCCTCGATCGAGATCCGATCGTTCCCGACCAGAAACTCGATCGCGACATGGTCGAGCGGCAGCGAGTGGCACAGCGGTACCAAGTCGGCGGTTCGCTTTGCCGCCATGATGCCGGCGATTCGGGCCGTCGCCAACACGTCACCCTTCGGCGTCGAGCCTGACCGCACCGCCTCGATGACCCGCTCACCGACGACCAACTCCGCCGCCGCGACGGCCCGACGCCGGCTGTCCTGCTTGTCGCCGACGTCCACCATTCGAACCCTCCCGTCGCCGTCGACGTGTGTCAACTCGGCCATCGATCAACCCCCCATGGACACCATCGGCAGGTCCGATTCCATAGCCGACGAGGCGGTCTTGCCCGCCAGGTAGGCGTGGAGCCGGCTTCGCACCTCCGGCTCGATCGTTGTCTCGAGCAATCCCGCGAGATCGAACCGGACCGGATCCATCAGGCATCGCCGCACCCGGCCCCTGGCGTCGAGACGCAGCCGCGAACAGCTGTCGCAGAACGGACGGGACCTCGGCGTGATCCACCCCACCCGCACCGCAACGCCTCGCCACCGGATCATCGAAGGGCGTGCCGGTCCCGGCGACGCCGATCGATCGTCGACGACCTCGGTGCGGCTCCCTAGCCAATCCCGCACCTCGTCCGCCGACACGTACTCCCGCTCGGCCCACGCGACCTCGGTGCCCGTGCGCATCAGCTCGATGAACCTGATCTCGAGTCCCTGCCTGCCGGCGAAGTCGAGCAGTAGCGGCACGTCGGATCGCCAGTTCGACGAAAGCAGCACCGCGTTCATCTTCACTGGAGTCAGGCCACAGTCCAACGCGGCGCCGATCCCGGCCAAGGTGTCAGCCAGCCGACCGCCGCGTGTCAGCTCTGCGAACCGCCGTTCGTCGAGGCTGTCCACGGATACGTTGACCCGGGACAGGCCGGCCCCACGAAGCGACGGTGCCAGATCCACCAGTCGGGCGCCGTTGGTGGTCGCCGACACTTCGGAGACCCCTGGGATCGCCGCCAGTGATTGCACGAGACCGACCACGCCGTCCCGTAACAACGGCTCACCGCCAGTCAGTTTGACCCTGCTCACGTCGAACTCGCGGCTCAGCCAGGCGACGGTGTCGGCCAGCCTTTCGAGCGGCAACAGATCTTCACGGCGGAGCTTCCCGATTCCGGCGGCAGGCATGCAATAACGACAGCGCAGGTTGCAGCGATCGGTGACCGACACCCGGATCACGGCATCTTCAGGGCGCTGCCGGTGCGGCCCTCGCTGTCCGGTCACCATTCGGTCTCCTTTCCAAGCCGGGAGGCCGCCGCGTTTCCACCGCGACCCTTGGGGCTCCGGAGCGCCACGCTCCGCCCACCGTTCGACGACCCATGGGCATCTGTCCGTTAGGCTCGTCGAATCGGAGACTGCTTCATTCATAGGATATAGGAGTTTTCGGGCCCGTGCGCAAGTCCCAACCGTCCCCGTTCCCGAATCGACGACGATCTCAACATACCCCTGCCCCCGAAGAATTGACCTTCCCCCGATCTCGGGAAACCCCGATCGAGTACCGAAACGCGCGACACCCGAACTCTGAGGTCAGAGCTGTTCAGGGCTAGAGCGGATAGCACGGGATCGGATCGCCGACCTCGTATGCGGCGCCGACATCCAGCCTCGCGAAGGCGTTGGCGGCGGCGGCTGCCACCAGGTCGTGCGAGCCCCGCCACGGCACGACGCGAGCCGACAGGCGGTCTTGACCTCTCGTGAGAACCGCCGGACGTAACTCGACACGATCGCCCCGGTTCGTCACCGCTTCCTCGAGCTCTGCGAGCATCGGTTGCTCGTTGAAAGCCGCGGTGTCGCCGCTCAGGGTCGCCGCCAGAGGCCATCCGAACAGACGCCAGCCCGCCAGCACCGATACCGGGTTCCCCGGAAGGCCGAGCATCCAGCAGCCATCGAATCGGACCGCCAGCAGCGGCTTGCCCGGCTTGACCGAGACTTGGTGAAACAGCACCTCGCCACCGAGCGAACGCGCGACCTCGGGCACCAGGTCATAGTCACCGACCGAGACGCCGCCGGAGGTCAGCACGAGATCGGCGTCGGCGATCGAGCTCGACAGCGTGAGGCTCAGGTCGTCGGTCGTGTCCCCCGCGGAGACCGACTGCGGTGCTCGCAGGCCGGCAGCTCTCACCAGCGCATCCAACATCGGACCGTTCGAGTTGCGGATCTGACCGGGTCCCGGCACCTCCGAGACCGGAACCACCTCGCTACCCGTGACCACGACCGAGACTCTGGGTCTGGGGATGACCGCGACGCGATCGGCGCCGGCGGCCGCCATAAGGGCCACCAGCTGCGGTGTGACGAGCTCACCGATCTCGGCGAGCGGTGCACCGACCGCCAGGACCTCGCCGCGGCGCCGAACGTGCGAACCGGCCGCGAGCGACTCGAGACGCACCACACCGTTCTCACCCACCGAGGCCTGCTCCTGCGGCACGACGGTGTCGGCACCCTCCGGGAGCACGGCACCGGTAAAGATGCGTGCCGCGCACCCCTGCGGGAGATGACCCGCAACGGTTCCTGCCTGTACCTCGAAGGCTACCGGCAGGGTGCCTCCACACCCCACATCGGCGTGCCTCACGGCATAGCCGTCCATGGCCGACACATGGCCCGGCGGCGAGTCAACGTCGGATCGAGGAGGCTCCGCGATTCTGCATCCCAGTGCCTCGCCGAGCGGCACCACCACCGGATCGAGGGCGGCCACTCGAGCCGCGACAAGGCCACGCGCTTCGTCGAGTGTGATCACGCCCGGTAGCATACCCGAACTCCAACCACAGCTTCGAGGCTACCTTCCATGGTCGCCATCGTTATCCTCATCGTCATCGTCAGCGTCGCTGCAGAACTCAGCCGCTGCGACACGATCCCGATTCCGAGGTCTCGATCAGTCACAATTCACAACGCCGGATCACGTATCGAGGTCTCGAAGCGGAGGTGCCGGGAGGGCTCAGCGCCGCAAGGCTTCGTACTCTTCAAGCGTGTTCACACTCCGCCAGCACTCGGCGACCTCCGTCGGAGGTACCGGACATTCGACCTTCGGATGATCAGAGATCGCGCTTGGGGCCGTCTCCGCATTCCCGATACAACCCTCCAAGAGTGAGAGTGCCTGAGGCTCGTACAGCGCGAGGAACGGCTCCACCGCGCCTCCACTCGGCCGCGGCATGACCGCCCAGCGTCCCGGCGCACGCCGTTCCAGCAGCCAGGCGACCGCTTCCGAGCGGACCAGCGGCTGATCGCATGCGACGATCAGCCATGCGGCATGCCGATGCCAGCGGAGAGCCGCCACCAAACCGGCAATCGGACCCTGCAGCCCAGGGGTGTCCGGCAGCCGAGGGACATCTCGATGGGAAGCCGGGACCTGTCCCGACCCGATCAAGGCGATGGCTTCGACGTGACCGTCGAGGGAACCCGCCACCCACTCCGTGAAGGTGCGGCCGGACACCTCGAGGAGTTGCTTTGGACGCCCCATCCGCTCGGACCGGCCACCGACCAGGATGCCCCCGAACACCGGCCGGCTGGACCAAGCGTCGTCCAGCTGTCGTCGGATCACGGCGTCGGCGCGATCGACTCGGTCGCGGTCCCAGGGCAACACACAGCGGACCTCCGACAATCCCGGTGGAGGCTCGGACTCACCCTCGCGGCACAGCCAGATCTTCGGCAGCGGAGTGCCTTTGTGTCCCTCGACCAACACCAGATCGTGGTCGGCCAGCAACGACGTCACCGTTCGCTCGAGGCCGACATCTGAATCACGATGCGAGCGGGCAAACGTCTCGGCCGGCCCCCGCAACACGACGTCGGCACCCGCACGGAACAGCCGATCGGAGTCCTTCCCCGCGCGATCAACATCGACCCCATGAACATCGTGCTTCAATACCGCCACGGAAAGCCCCCGCCGACGGAGGATCGGGATCACGGCCTCCAGCAGCGTGGTCTTACCCGAGCCGCTGTAGCCGCTCAACGCGAACACCGGACGAGACTCGGTATTCATTTCTGTGCGACGGTCTCGGAACGAATCATCCATGAGTTCGCTTTCCGCGTCGTCGAGCAGGGGTCTCTGCTTCGATTTCCCGCAACAGCTCGCCCAGCCGCTCGGGGGTCACCTCGTACCGGGTGTGACAGAACCCGCATGTGAGAACTGCGGGTGTCTCGCCGTGTTGGTCCCGCAAACCCCGGACCTCGTCCGCGCCCAGGAGCTTGAGCGCCGTCTCGACACGATCCGGCGAGCAGCCGCACAGAAACCTGGCGGGGGTTTGTTCGAGGATCTCGATGTCATCCCGGAACACCGTCGTGATCCAATCGACCGGGAGCTCTCCGACGATCAGATGCGAGGTCACCGCCCCAAACGACCGGACCTGACGGGTCAACGTGTCGGCTTCGTCGTCGGACACACCCGGCAGGAGCTGCACGAGAAAACCACCGGAGGCACCGGCCCGGCCGTCACGATCGACATACACACCGAGGACAGCTGCGGCAGGCGTTTGCTCGGATTCGGTCAGATAGAACGCGATGTCCTGCGCGATCTCGCCCGAACGGATCGGGACCACCCCGCGGTACGGTTCGCCGATGCCGATGTCACGGGTCACGATGAGGTCTCCCTCGGTGCCCACGACCCCGGCCACGTTGAGCTTTCCGTTGACTACGGGGTCGGCAGTGGCCTCCGGATTGGCCACCATAGCCCGCACCCAACCCGCTGGCGACGCGGTGGCCATCAGGCGCCCCGCCGGCCCACCGCCATCCACCTCGACAGTGAGCATCGGCTCCCGCTCGGTCACCTTCTCGAGGCTCGTGGCCAGCAGCAGGGCGCCGGTGGCCAGCCGCCCGAGGGCCGCGGTCGTGGGTGCCGAGGGCTCGTGAATGCGGCGCAGCTCTTCCACCGTTGCGGTGGTATCTCCTGCCACCACACGCACCCGGCCACCCCAAGCTATCGCCCGGATCAGATGGTCTGCCAAAACGACCTCCACCGCCGCGGCCGGGTGGGGCCGCGAACGGCTCGTCATTTATACCACTGGCCTGCCGGGAAATTCACTGTCCTGACGCGGCGGCTGACTCGGGCTGGAATCCGAGCAGCTCGTTGACCACGACCACCAGCTGCTGGACCGTGAATGGCTTTTCGAGCCTGCGGTCTGCACCGAGCATCTCGGCCCACCTCAGGTAGCCGTCCGGCACGAAGCTGCCACCTCCAGAAATCGCGAGAATTTTCACCGAAGCGTCCATGGCGCGGAGCTCGATGATGGTCTCGAGACCCTCCATCTCCGGCATAACGATGTCCGTGATCACGAGGTCGGTGACGCGGTTGCGGAACTGCGCGAGTGCCTGGACGCCGTCACCCGCGTCCACAACGTGATGACCGTGGAGCTCGAGGGCCTGTCGGATCATCCGCCGCACCTCGTTGTTGTCGTCGATGACCAGAATACGGGCCATAGTCCTCACCTTCGGGGCATCGGCTTGGCCAATCGGCCGCCGCTGTCGAGAAATAGGTGGTCCGAGAACTGAGAAAAAATACCGGGAGGTCGCAACTCGCAAAATCGAGGCCATGTCCATCGGGCGCCGAGCTGCCCCGACCCTCAGAAGACAGGCAATTGACAGATCATCGTTCGCGGAACACCGGACGACGTTGTCAACGACGAGCGTCCCGGAACGAAATCACAGCCCTCCCTGGCCCGCTCTACGAATATGACCTCTGACGGGCCGGGCGCTTCGTCGTCCGACGCGCCCTCTATCCGGTGCAACAGTTTCCGACCCGGCAGAATCGGAAAGAACCTCCCGACAGCACAGGCCGCACCGGGTCATTCCCAACGTGTGTTAATATCCCTAATCAACGATGTTCAACGAACATTAACGTGCAGAACGACTATTCAACGAGGATCAAGGGAGGAATGATGGCCACGAAGAAAGCGACCGGAGCAAAGAAGAAGACTGCCGCCAAGAAACCGGCCGCCAAGAAACCAGCGGCCAAGAAAACCGCCGCCAAAAAACCGGCCGCCAAGAAGAAGGTCGTGACCAAGAAGGCCGCCGCCAAAAAACCGGCCGCCAAGAAGAAGGTCGTGACCAAGAAGGCCGCCGCCAAAAA
>JBFELO010000021.1:0-45177 GCA_041552055.1 Candidatus Sulfomarinibacteraceae bacterium
ACTCCCTTCGTGGTCACGGACAACGCGTGTCGATCGGAAGTCATTCGATCATCGTTGTCCCGATAGTGATTGTCCGCTGACCGTCCGCTTCGTTACACGTCGGACCGCGGGTTGCCGTGTGGAACCGGGCAGGGAAGGCGGCGTATGTAGAATCGATCGGAGGAGACAGACGATGCCGCACGATGACAGGACGCGCCGGAGGTTCATGGGCGACATGCTGGGGCTGTGCCTGGCGGGTCCGGCCGCGGTGAGGGGCCTTGCAGCGAAAGCAACACCGCCGGATGAGTGTTTTTCGATTCGCAAACGCCTGCCGAATCCGTTTATGGAGAACGGGAAACCGGTCGTGGTCATGGTGCGGGGCAGCGACTTTGCCGCCATGCTGGCGAGGGGGATGGAGCTGCTCGGCGGCTTCGCCCGGTTCGGCGACCACCGAAGGGTGATCGTCAAGCCGAACTTCGTCTTCGACAGGCGGACGCACTACCCCACGACTACCGACGAAGCATCGGTCCTGACCACGGTGGAGTACCTCCAGAAGGAGGGCTTCGGCAGGATTACCGTGGCGGATCGCAGGGCGAACAGGTCACACGGCAGGGCCGGCGGCAAGTTCGACTGGAGCGGGCTGAACGACAGGGCCGAGGCAGGTGGGTTCGTGACCGACTCCCTGATGGACGACTCCGAGGCCGAGACCGTCATGGTCAGGGACGAGAACTGGCGACAGATGCCGTCGATCGGGGTCATCAAGAAGATCTACGACGCCGACCTCATCATCAACATGCCGACGGTCAAGAGGCACACCATGACCAATCTCACCTGCTCACTGAAGAACGTGATGGGCGTGCTCGACGTGCCGACGACCGAGAACATGCACCTGTGGGGCGAGGCGAACAAGGCGCGGCGCGAGTCGATGCCCCCCGACGAGGTGACGCGGCGGCTGTGCCTGACCATCGCGGAGGCGGCGATGGCGGTCAGTCCCGAGATGACGGTGATCGACGCGAGGAAGGTGCTGTGTCGGGATCATCTGAGCGTTCGCAGCGGCGAGCCCAGGCAGGCGAACCGGTTGATCCTCAGCGGCGATCCGGTCGCCGCCGACATCTGTGCCGCGCGAGTGTTGAAAGAGGTGAACGAGCCGTACGAGCTGGCGTTCACCCGGGACACCTTCGACTACGCAGCCGAGCTCGGGATCGGTGTCGCGGATCCCTCCGGCTTCGTGGTCAAGGAGGTCGACCTGCCCGCCGACGGCGCCTGAGCCGTGGTCGTCGTCGGATTTTCTCGCCGACTCCCCGGAGAGCACGCGTCCTTCGGGGTTGGGTCATGACCCGGACGGATGGAACGGGCATGAGGACGGCGGTTGACGAGGCCCATGAGCGCATCCGGCCGTTCGCGGTACGGACGCCCTGTCGCCTTTCGAAGGACCTCAGCCGGGCCGTCGGCGCAGAGGTCTTCCTCAAGCTTGAGAACCTCCAGCTCAGTGGCTCCTTCAAGCTGCGCGGGGTAGTGAACAAGATCCGATCGCTGCCCCCCGACCGCTCGGCCCGACCGTTGATTGCCGCGTCCACCGGTAACCACGGGGCGGCGTTCGCGCACGCCCTCAGCGAGCTCGGGCTGGAGGGGCGCCTCTTCCTGCCGACTGGAGCCGCTGCTGCCAAGCTGCGCGTTATCGAGTCGTACGGGGTGCCCTACGAGCTGGTGGGAGATGACTGCGTGGACACCGAGATCCACGCCAGGGAGTTCGCCCGCGACCACGGCTTCATCCTGGTGCCGCCCTACAACGACCCGGCGGTGGTCGCCGGCCAGGGCACCATCGCCGTCGAGCTGCTCGAAGAGCCGGAGAACTTTGACGCCGTGCTCGCGCCGGTCGGCGGCGGTGGGCTGATCTCCGGAATCGCGTCGTATCTCGCCACGGCGGCCCCCGAGGTCGCGGTGATCGGTTGCCAGCCCGAGGCCTCCGCCGTGATGTACCACTCAGTCCAAGCGGGGATGATCATCACTGAGGAGAGCCGGCCGACCCTGGCGGACGCCACGGCCGGGGGTATCGAGCAGGGATCGATCACCTTCGATCTCTGTCGACGGCACGTGGACCGCTTCGTCCTGCTGTCCGAGGAGGAGATCGCCGAGGCGATCCGGCTGGTCCACGAGAGTGAGGCCATGGTGATCGAGGGCGGCGCCGCCCTGGCGGTGGCCGGTGCCCTGAAAGACAGGCGCACGCTCGCGGGCACGCGTGTCGTCCTCATCATTACCGGCTCGAGGATCGACGACGACGTGCTGCGACGGATCCTCGTATGATTCGGGTCATCGGCCCCTGTCAAGTGAGCGTCATCTGCATTGATCGCGTGCGGGAGGCAGCGCAGTGAAGTTTCCGATCTTCGAGCTCGAACGGGTGCAATCCCTGTACGAGAACACCGTCGACTGCAACCTGACGGAGAGCGGCTTCCACCCGTTCACCCTCGGCGAGCTGCTCACACCGGATCAACTGGCCGAGCTCCACGACACCGTGCTCGGCTACGGGCAGACCAACGGCTCGGTCTCCCTGCGCGAGTGCATCGCCGCCCTCTACCCGGAGCTGAACGCCGACAACGTGCTGGTGACCAACGGCTCGTCCGAGGCCAACTTCGTCGTCTGCCACACCCTGTTGGAGCCCGGCGACGAGGTTGTGATGATGGTCCCCAACTACATGCAGATCTGGGGCATCGCCGAGGAAATGGGTGCGGTGCCGATCGCCTTCCACCTGCGGGAGGAGGGCGGCTGGGCACCGGATTTGGACGAGCTGCGGCGCGTCGTGGGCGAGCGCACGCGCCTCATCACAGTGTGCAACCCCAACAACCCGACGGGCCACACCCTCGCCATGGACGACATGCGCGAGATCGTGGCCACCGCCGAGCGGGTAGGAGCCTGGGTGCACGCCGACGAGGTCTACCGCGGCGCCGAGCTCGACGGCGTCGAGATCGAGAGCTTCGTCGGGCTCGGCGATCGGGTGATCGCCACCGGCGGCCTCTCCAAGGCCTACGCGCTGCCCGGGCTGCGCCTCGGCTGGCTGGCAGGACCGGCGGAGACGATCGCGACCTCGTGGGCGTACCGCGATTACACCTCGATCACCGCCGGCATCCTCAGCCACACCGTCGCCGAGATCGCCCTCGCTCCGGATGTCCGCCCGAAGATCCTCGCGCGCAATCGGGCCATGCTTGCCGACCACCTCGAGCTCACCCGAGACTGGGTCGCGGCGCACGGCGAGCTGCTGCGCTTCATCCCACCCAAGGCCGGCGGCATGGCCTTCATGCACTACGACCTCGACATCAACTCGAGCGAGCTGTCCGACTGGCTGCGGACCGAATACAGCGTCTTTATCCTAGCCGGTGATTGCTACGGCATGGACCACTACTTCCGCATCGGCATCGGCACGGAGAGGACGGCTCTCCACGCCGGCCTGGAGAGAGTATCGAGCGCCCTGAAGGAGCGGTTCGGGGTGTGACGTCGGGATGTCCTCAGGAGCCTGAGTCCGCCTTCTCGAACCGCAGCGGGTACCAGACCATGGTCATCGTGCGGCGGTCGAACAGGATCAGGCCACCGCTGTCGGCCCCGACCAGAATGAACGACGGCGGGAGATCCTGTGGCGCCCCCTCGACCGGGATCCAGGCCGCGCCGTCGAGCGCGAGCCGGACAAGGATCTGCGTCCAGGAGGTCGGGTCTTTGTAGTCGGACCCCTCCGAGAGCAGGGCGTACACCTCGTCCCCCGGGGCCGTCACCAGCCACGCCTTCAGCAGCTGCTCGACATCGGGCAGCCTGATGCGCTCCCGCACCTCCCCTTCCGAGTCGAAGCTGACGAGCTCGTCGACGGCTGGCAGCCAGAGCCGGATCTCGCCCTCGCCGGGCAGGAAGTGACCCTGGCGGCAACACCTCTTGAGACCGGTGGGGTTGACCGATTCGGGGAACGTGGATCGCGGCAGCGAGCTCGACATGAGCGCGCCTGAGGCGTCATACCGGTAGACCAGGTCGTAGTCGCGGTCATTCTTGATCCTTGCAGAATCTCTGCCCAGGCACCAGGTTGTGCCCTCCGCATCGCCTTGCAGGTCGCAACAGTGGACTGATCCGATGGGCACGGAGCGGACCAGTTCGTGCGACCCGAGGTCGTACTCGGCCAGGATGAAGGATGATGCCTCGACGTACGCTGTCATGACCAGTCGGTCCGGGGCGCGCAGGGTCGCGTCGATGACGTGGCCGTCCCACGGATAGGGGAGGTCGATGCCCGGAGTTCGCTTGAGAATCTCGCGTCCGTTGTCGTCCGTCACGACCAGCACGTCGTGCTTGGTTCTGTCCTCGGACGGCGAGGGCGCCCTGCGGAGGACCACCTGTCCCATCTCCGGCGTGAGCGCGTAGTCGTGCGGTGCTCCGCCGAGTGACACGTGCAGCTGTCAGAGGTCCGAGTCGAGGATCGAGACACCGTCATCGGCCGCAAAGGCTAGAGCCGTACCGAACAGGAGGATGGGCAGGGCGACGAGGACGATCGAAGAACGTTCCATAATTCCGCCTCCAGTGCGCTCTCGGGTGTTCGAAAAATCGAGTCTTCTGTGCACAACGAAGCTGACATCACCCATGATACGGAGCGGCGGGCCGGACCATCTGCCGTAACCTTTTGCGCCGCGATCCGTCTTGAGGCATGAGATGGAGAGTCGTCGATTCGAGATCGCCGTCGGTCGGCACCTGCGAAGAACGGTGACACTCGCGCCCCTGCTGATTGCGGTCACGGCCGTCGCGGGGTGCGCCACCGCCCGTACGTCGTCGCAGGTCGCCGGCAGCTTCGTTGCCTCGGCGCCTGGGTGCGCGCTCGAGCGTGAGTCCCGATTGGTCCTGGGCAGGGCCTCGATGGCGATCGTTCGCGGGCTTGCCGGGCTCGCCGATGACGAAATGGACGAGGAGACGCGCGAGATCCTCCGCGGAGTGCGCCGGGTCGAGGTCGTCACCTACCGGGTAGGGCCGGAGTGTGACTTTCGCCACCCGCCGGCGCTGCCGAGCCGGCTGACCGACCAGGGGTGGCGGGCGGTGGTGTCCACGGCGGAGGGTGCCGGCGAGTCGAGCTGGGTTCTCACCCGCCAGGGTCCGGACGGCGTGACCTCCGGCATGCTGGTCGTCGCCCTCGATCACCACGAGCTCGAGGTGGTACGGCTCGACGGCGACATCGACCGCGTGCTCGTCGCGGCTACCGCCGACGACCCCTCGACCGTGCGTAGGCTGTTCCACAGCGACGCGTGAGGTACTGAAGACACGACCTCGCCTAGCGTGGTGTCGTCAGGCATCCCCGACCGAGCGGAGCAGGGCGGGGTAGCGGACGGCGAGGGTCACGCCCCGGACCACGAAGAAGACCAGGAAGGCGATCCACAGCCCGTGGTTCTGCAGCGGTCCCCACAGGAGCCACCAGATGCCGAGGTAGATACAGAACGACACGATCATCGCGTTGCGCATGTCGGCGGTCCTGGTGGCGCCGATGAAGATGCCGTCGAGCTGGAAGCACCAGACGCCGACGACGGGGTGGAGCACTGCGTACGGCAGGAACCGGCGGGCGAACTCGCGCACTTCGGCGACGTTGGTCAGGGCGTCGATGATGGCGGCGCCGAGCAGGGCAAATGCGAGGGTGGTGGCAGCGGCGGTGGCCACGGCCAGGGTAGACGACAGCCGAACGGCGTGTCGCAGCTGTGGGCGACTTTTCCGTCCCACCGCCTGCCCCACCAGCGCCTCGGTGGCAAAGGCGAAGCCGTCCAGGAAGAACGCCGAGAACGCCAGGAACTGGAGCAGGACGTGGTTGGCCGCGAGCACGGCGTCACCGGCCCGGGCGCCCTGTCGGGTGAACCACGCAAAGGCCGAGATCAGGAGCACCGTGCGCAGGAAGATGTCCTGGTTGACGCGGAGGGTGGCGAGCAGTGGCCGGGGTCGGAGCAGACCGGGCAGATCCACCGCAGGAGCACTGCGCAGTGAGCCGCTCGACCGCAGCTTGAAAGCTACCAGCGCGAGCGCCAGCAGCGCCGCCGACCACTCCGAGATCAGGGTGCCGATGGCGACGCCCCGCACCCCCCAGCCGAAGCCGACCACGAAGAGCAGGTCGAGGGCGATGTTGAGCGCGTTGAGGAAGATCTGCAGCACGAGCACGGAGCGGCTGTCGCGCAGCCCGATGAGCCAGCCGAGCACCGCGTACCCGACTAGGGTGGCCGGCGCTCCCCAGATTCGGATCGAGAAGTAGGACCTGGCCAGCCGCTCGATCTCGGGGCTGGTCTCGAACACCATGAAGGCGCCCGCCGCCAGCGGCCGCTGAAGTGCGATCAGCAGCGCCGCCAGCGCCAGCGCGATCACCAGGGCGCGGCCGAGCGCGGCGCGCACCTCGGCCGAGTCGCCGGCGCCGTCGGCCTGGGCGGTGAGGCCGGTGGTTCCCATGCGCAGGAAACCGAGACCCCAGTAGATGAAGCTGAAGATCTGTGCGCCGATGGCGATGGCGCCGAGCGGGGCCGTCTGCCCGAGGTGACCGATCACCGCGGTGTCGACCACGCCGAGCAGGGGAACCGCGATGTTCGCCAGGATGATCGGCCAGGCGATACGCATGACCCGGCGGTAGCCGAGTCGATCCGGGCCTGGAGAGCCTTGCGGCGTGGCGTCCACCGGGCGACTATAGCGAACGTCTCATCGTGGCGAGGACTGCGTGAGGCACCCGAACACCCGCGCGGTCGAGGCGGGCTGGCAGATCATCCTCATTGATCTCGTTCCTGCTCGGCTTCGACGATCCCAACTCCTTCTTCAGGGCCCTTCACGCCTGGACCGGAGAAACGCCGGCGCGCGTGCGGGCTGGGCATACGCCCTGACCCGAACATGCACGATCCGGTCAAAACGCGATCTGGGAATAGTTTGCTATTCGCCAGCCGTTGTGTCATATTGGCGAATCGGTCGAAGACAGGCAGTGTTGCCACGTCACGGGCCGGTTTGAAACTCGCAGGGTCCTTCAGTGACCCGAACGGCAGTCCCCCCGGCAGTTCTCCCGTTCACAATCCAGCCGGAAACGACACGCAGCGCACCTGCGGCGTCTTGTCGTGTGCCTGCAGAAAGAAACAGTGACTTTTGAGATTCAGTGACCTTCAGCTCGATCCCGCCCTCATGCGCGGGATCAGCGACATGGGCTTCGAGGAGCCCACCCCCATTCAGGCGGCAGCGCTGCCCCCTGCGCTCTCCGGGCGCGACATTCTCGGCTCCGCCATGACCGGCAGCGGCAAGACCGCGGCCTTTGTGTTGCCGATCCTGCAGCGCCTACTGCGCTCGGCCGGCACGGCCGGAACCCGTGCCCTCGTCCTCACCCCGACACGCGAGCTCGCCGCCCAGGTTCACGGGCACCTCGTGGCGCTCGGCCGGCACAGCCGCATCACCGCGACCACGGTGTTCGGCGGCGTCAAACCGGCGGCCCAGGTGCGGGCCCTCCGCTCGGGAGTCAACGTCGTGGTCGCGACTCCCGGCCGCCTGCTCGACCACATGGGGCAGCCGTGGTTTCGCATCGATCAACTCGAGGTGCTGGTCCTGGACGAGGCCGACCGCATGCTCGACATGGGCTTCCTTCCCGACATCCGTCGAATCCTCGCCCGACTTCCCGAACGCCGGCAGACCATGCTGTTCTCGGCCACTCTGCCGCGCCCGATCGTGGCTCTGAGCCGCGACCTGCTCATCCGGCCGGTCCGGCTCGACATCGAGCGTCGGACCGCTCCGGCCACCGGTGTTCGCCAGGCGGTCATGTCGGTTCCCGAGCAGCTCAAGAAAGGCCTGCTGCTCGAGATGTTGCACCGTGATGTGCACACCGCGCTCGTCTTCACCCGGACCAAACACCGTGCCAACCGGCTTGCCAAGTACCTCGACCGAGCAGGCATCCCATGTGACAGGATTCACGGCAATCGTTCACAGCCGCAGCGCGAGTCCGCCCTGGCGGCGTTCAAGGCCGGTCGCATCCGCGTCCTGGTCGCCACCGACGTGGCGTCACGAGGCATCGACGTCGAGGCGCTGCCGCACGTGATCAACTTCGATGTGCCGGGCCAGCCAGAGGACTACATCCACCGCGTCGGGCGGACCGCTCGCGCCGGCGCCATTGGCGACGCCCTGACCTTCGTGTCACCGTCCGAGGAGGGAGAGCTGAGGGCCATCGAACGGAAGGTCGGCCGGCGCATCGACCGCCGAAGATTGGACGACTTCGAGCTCCGCCCGCCACATGGCGCGAGCGACGAGTCTGCCGACAGGCCAGCCCCCCGAGCCGGGCGAGCGAACCGAGGCGCCCGACCCGAAGCTCCTCGGGGGTACCGGCGTCGGGGCGCAGGAGGAGCAGCGTATGGGAGCTCGAAGAGATCACGGTCCGGGAGATTGCGCTCCAAGGCCGCGGCGTGAGCATGAATCGAGATCAGTTGACTATCAGGTCGGCCACCGTGGTCGGCCAGCGATCCGGCGGGCAGCAGGCCCGCCCCAATGAGGAAACAGGGGTCCGCCAAGAGAGTCGGTGCCCCGGAAGAAGAGAGAGAGAACATGTCGAAGAAGTTGTTTGTTGGAAGCCTGAGCTGGAACACCGATGATCACGGCCTGCGTGCGGCGTTCGAGCCCCACGGTGAGATCACCGAAGCTATTGTGATCACCGATCGCGGTTCCGGCCGCTCCCGCGGTTTCGGTTTCGTGACCTTTGCCGAGGGCGAATCGGCCGACAAGGCCATCGCAGCCCTCAACGAGACCGAGCTGGATGGACGAACCATCAAGGTGGACGTCGCCCAGGAACGAACTCGCGACCGTGATGAAGGCCGAGCCAGCAATAGCCGCTGGTAGGGCTTCCTGCGACCGGTATCGACCCCCCTCCCCATGGAGGGGGGTTTCTTGTTGCGGACTCTCGATAGGCCTGACGGCGGCTTTGCCGCTCGGTGAGAAGTCCGAGCTAGAGCAGGTCGCCGGCGAAGCGGCCGGCATTGCGGACGAAAATCGTGGTGCGGAAACCCTCCGCAAGCTGCACGAGCCGCTCCGCGTACCGGGTCTCGTCTCCGAACGGCGGCATCATCAGACCGAGGAACACCACGTCCGCCAGCGCGCTGTGCGAGTGCATGATGTCGGCCACGTCCCGGTTCGGATCGGGCTCGTACATGACCTCGGTGTCGGCCTCGATGCGAGTTTCGGCGAGCAGCTCGGCGAGACCGGTGTTTTGGCTGTCGCGCTCGGACTCGCTACGGGCGATCGAGCGCACCGTCAGGCGGGCGTTGGTCCACTCGGGGTTGAGGCGCAACAGATGGGCGAGGAGCAGCATCAGGTCGCCGTTGTTCTGGAGCCCGCCCCACCACAGGTCGATCCGCTTTTCCTGGCCGGGTTCGTGAGCCCACTGGATGCGGCTGATGATGGTGCTCTTGCCGGCGTTGGCCAGCGCGCGCATGAGCCGGAGCTGGGACGCGAGTCGCTCGTGCCGCTTGGACCAGCCGAACATGACGGTGTTGGCCGCGAGCTCGCCGACGCCGCTGGCTTGGGCGATGCCGAGCACCCCGGTCTCGAAGTCTGGCACCACGTGGGCCTCGCAGAACGCCGTGAGGCCGGCATCGCTCATCTCGGCCTCCATCTCGGCGCGTACCCGATCGATCTCGATGCTTCCATCGTGAAGATCGCCGCTCATCAGCCGACAGGCGGTGACGATGCCACGGTCCTGGTTGAACCAGCTCGCCAGTCGCACCAGGCTGATCCGCTTGCCGGGATCGCCGGCTAGGAGCAGGATGTGAGGCCGCCAGTTGCGGGGATCGGTCCGGTTTTCGCGCAGCTTCATGAGCGCGAATCGCGCCACAGCCATCCACATCCCTGCTCGCACGTCGCCCCACTCTCGTCGGAGTGCGCGACGCCTGAGGTGGAGGTACAGACCGAGCTCCAGCACCACGGCCGCGATGCACGCCAGCGGACTGATCAGGAACATCACCGCGATCGCCCCGATCGAGCCCGCCAACGACACCCACCACGGGACCTTGATTGTCGGCCGGAACGAGGGGTCGCCGACCAGGTTCTCGATGGCGGCGCTGAGGTTGATGGTGACGTACAGCGTCAGGAACAGGATCGTGACGAACTGGGCGACGGCGTTGAGCCCGCCGAGGGCGACAGCGGCCAGTGCGATGGCGCCCGACACCCAGGTCGCGATGGTCGGCTGGCCGGTGGACGAGGTGCGCGACAGGAACGCTGGCGCGAGCCTGTCGCGCGACAGCGACTGGAGCACCCGGGGACCGCCAAGAGCGCTGCCGAAGGCCGACGACAGGATCGCGCCCCACACGCCCGGGAACACCAGCCACGCCCCGAGCACCGCGATCTGGATCCAGACGATTCCGGGCTCTGCCAAGTCGACGGGTGTGACTCTGGCGGTAACCGAAAGCAGTACCGGAATAGTGAGGTAGATTAGCGCGCCCGTGGCAACCGCCAGCAGCGTCCCGCGCGGGATCGATCGGCGGGGGTCCCGCAGATCCCCGGACATGCCGACGCCGGCGGTGAACCCGGTGACCGCCGGGAAGAAGACTGCGAACACGTACCAGAACCCCCGCGGGGCCGTTCGGTAGCTGGGTGCCATCTCCGGCGCCTGGATGCCCCCGGTGGCAACGCCGATGGCGAGCGCGAGGATCGACACCCCGACCGCGATCATGATAGGGATCTGGAGCTTGAGCGCGAGCTCGGCGCTCCTGCCCGAAATGGCGATGATCGCCACGATGAGCCCGGCCGTGAGGAGCTGCGTGGTCGCTGCCGGTGGTTGGCCCCACGCCGCCGGCCAAAACGCCAGGATCGACTCGGCGAGGCCGAAGCTGTAGAAGGTGATGCTGAGCGTCCGGCACAGGAACAGTGGAATCCCGATCGCGCCGCCCAGCTCGAGACCGAGGCTGCGCGAGATCATGTAGTACTCGCCGCCGACCCCGACCCGCATGTTGGTGGCGACCGCCGATGCACTGAGCGCGGTGATGAAGGTGATGGAGGTGGCCAGCAGGACGATGAACAGGGTCAGCGGCAGACCGACGTTGCCGACCACCCAGCCGAACCGGAGGTACATGATCAGTCCGAGGATGGTCAGCACGCTCGGGGTGTAGACCCCGAGGAAGGTGCCGAACTTCCGCGCCGGTTCGCCCACAACTGCGCTCTCGGTCACGCCGCCCTCCCCTCCATTCTCCGGGCTGTCCTCGGCTGCTCGAATCTTCCCTACGGTAACCCAGAGCCGGGCCGAGCCGCAAACGGCGCTCGCTCAGGCGACGAGTCTGTGACGCCGTGCCACGGTCGCTCGCAGGGCGTTCTCCAGATCCTCGCTGGTCGGAGGGGTGGGGATGGCCAGCAACGACCACGAGATCGCGGGGGTCAAGGCGGCCCATCGTGGACAGAAGTGGTTGCAGGGAGCATGCATACGAGAGTCAACGGGGCGTACGGTCCCTCAACAGCAGCGGGGAACGATGAGGGGGGGTTGCACTCACGGTCGGATAATGGTGTAGTATAGAGACCGAGTCGCAGAAAAAGAGTACCATTCCGTCGACGCGGCGCGATGCGTCTGCGGAACAACTCAAGGGTCTGACGTGACCCTCTCAACACGATGGAGGAAGGAAATGAATCGTCTCGTAATGCTTACAGGGCTCCTGATCGTTTGCGTGGCTCCTCTGGCGATGGCCCAGGAAGGTCCCGGTCCGATGTCGTGGATCTCGCTCGACACGACCAAATCGGGCAAGAGTCGTCAGCTCATCGACGCCACCATCACAGAGGATGGCCCGATGTACGACCGCCTCTTGCGCGACGGTACGCTGTCGTCCTGGGGCATCGCCATCCCCATCAACCACAACCTCGAAGATACGTGGAACTTCATGCTGTGGACGACGTTCGACGACTGGGGAGATGTCGGCAAGCTGCAGACAGGCTTCGAGAGCATGTTCGCGTCACGGACCCCCGAGCAGATGATGGAGAGTCAGAAGGCCTACGCGGACGCGACGGTCGGAGGAGCTCACCACGACTGGATCGTGCGCCACCATGTTCACGAGGTCGAGCCCGGCAAAAGAACGCCTCGCTACTTCGACATCGGGTACTGGACCGCCAAGCCGGGCATGGGTCAGGGACTTGTCGAGCTCTTCGAATCGGCCGTGGCGCCGATCTACGCCAGGCTCAAGGCCGAGGGCGTGATTCAGGGCTACGGTATCTTCACCCCGGAGCTGCACGGCAGCTTCGGCTGGACCCACCTCGGCTGGGCGTCGATCGCGGATCTGGCCGACCTCGACGCCGTTAACAAGGCGCTGGATGAGGGCCTCACCGACGAGCAGGTGGCGAAGTTCATGTCGATGGTGGAGTGGGAATCGCACACGGACCAGATCCTGCTGATCGTCCACCTCGGAGGCACGGAGCCGGAGTCCGACTGAGCGTTCTCCAAGTCGAGTGAGTACAGACGCCGCGACCTGCCCGATTCGGATGTCGACAACTGGACGGATGGCGACTCCGATGATCTCGTCAGGAGGATTCCTTATCCGGCTGATACGGCTGGTCGCGCAGCCGGTCGGCGACGCCGTGATTCGCGGCGCGGCGTCGCCAGCCCCGCGTGCCGAGCCAGGTGTAGATCCGGCTCCAGATGATCGGTTTCGCCATCAACCTGACCGCCCGGTCTGGGATCGGCTCGCCCGCAGCGAGCGCATCGGCGGCTAGATCGAGGGAGGAAATCACGTTTCGCGCCATTCCCTTGACCTCGGTGAGGGAACGACCGTTGATCGCCTCGCCGCCGCCCAGGGCCAGGCCGCCGGCCCAATCGAACCCTGTCTCTGCGGCGAAGCGGCGACAAATCCGAAGCGCGACCTGGTTCTGTTCGGCCTCGGGGAAGCCGTTGTTGACGATTGCAACGAGCCGTTGTCGGCCCCGCCGTTCCCGGCCACCGCGCCGGGACGCGATCAACTCCAGCGTGCGCGTGAGCAACGCCGGGAGGCTATCGATGTACAGGGGAAACGCGAGCACGAGGAGGTCGCAGCGGTCAACCGAGTCGAGCAGCGTCTCGAGGCTGTCGCGGGAGCGGTGAGACGTGTGCACCGACAGCGACTCGGTGTCGCAGCCCCTGTCGGCCAGCCGCGCCGTCAGGTAGCCGCCCAGGGACGCCGATGTGCTGCGGGGCTTCTTGGCACTGCCGACCAGCAACAGGGTGCGGGGCCGACCACTCATGTCACCACCCCCAGACTCGCGATCAGCGACTGCAGTTTCTTCTCCACGATCTCAGCCGAATCGTGTGAATCGAACACCACTGCCGCGTGATCCGGAGCATGCATGTTGATGGCGTTGCGGAGCACGAGCGTGGTGAAGATCTCCTCGCTCTCCGCATCCGGCTCCGGCTGGATCCCGACCGCCAGGATCCTGGGATACCGCCGGTACCGGGGCTTGTGGTGCACCTCCCCGTGTATGCGGTCAAAGAACGGTGACACCACGCAGATGATGCGGTCCAACACCTTCTTGAGCTCGGACGAGTAGCCCCCGAAGGTCACCGGCGTGAAGTACACGACCAGATCGCTGGCGATGAACTGTCGTGCGACCTCACGTGCCGGATCGTCGATCGTGCACTCGCCCGGCGTCTGCACCCAACAGCCGAAGCAGCCGACGCAGTGGTGGATTTCCATACCCCGGAGCGCCATGGACTGCACGTCCAAGCCGGCCGCGGCGAGCCCTTGAGTCAGTGTCTGATGAACGCCATCGAGGAAGGCGTCCTCCACGCGTGTCCCGTCCAGGATCAGAGCTTTCATGTCATCCTCCTTCGGCGAGCGGTGGGACGTAGCAGTCGGGGGCAGCAGACGTGAGGCCGCCGGTCGGCCACTCCAACTTCACCTGCTGCTCCTCGCTGACGGGCAGGCCGTCGGCGTTCAACATCCTCAGTAGCAGGGTGTACTTCTCCCCCTCCTCCAGGAGGTCGGTAGCGGGCAAGGGGACGTCGTACGAGAAGCGCGCGCTCATGAACGGCGTCTCGATCACCTCGGTGGGCTCCCCCATGGCGAACCGGGTGTGGCCGAGCGGGACATCGGCCTTGATGGCGCCGAAGTCACCCAGATCCACCCGCAGGCTCAGGCCCTCGCCGAACCGCACGTCGCTGTACAGGCGCAGCATCCAGCACGGTGGGGCGGGCTCTCCGGCGGCCGCCTCGGCACCGGTGTTGAGGAGCACCTCGCCGCCGCCCAGGCGGGAGGGCGCCGGCTCCAGGAAACGGTCGCCCTGCCAAGCCGTGCGTTTCAGGGTGAGATCCTGAGCGGCTGCCTCCCCCTCCAACGCCTCCACCCGCTCCCCGACCACCGCGTCCCGTAAGGTGTCGCTGATCTCACGGCGGAGGGGCAGGTCGAGGTCCACGTCGTTCGCCGCCGTTGCGGGGCGCAACATCTCGTCGATGAACACCTCGTACTGGTAGGCGATGTCGCTGCCCTCGACCTGGTTGCCGATGCGGGACAGGAGGAGCTGCATCATGGTGGCGCTCTCCCGCTTCTTGAAGGCGCGGGTGAGACACGACAGGCAGTCGCCCTCTCGGATGAGCTTCTGCAACCGGCCGAAGTTCTTGACCGCGCGCCGGGCCAGCCGGTAACGACCCTTCGCGGATGTCGGCTTGACCTGCAGGTTGATCGCGTCGTCCGCCACCAGGTCTGCCAGCCGTTCAGGATTGCCGCGGGAGGACTTCACGGACCGTTTCCACTCCTGCCGCGAATCCACCGTAGCCCAGGCGTCGCGCCGGAAATCGCCCAACAGCACGGCTGCCGCCTCGGTCCACACATCGTCCTCGGTGGCGTCCGCGATTCGATCGATGTGCTCCTCGGCCAGCGAGAGGCGCAGGTTGAGGGCGAGCCGGGTGTCCAGCTCGGGGTCCACCTCTGCCAGCTCGTCCAACAGCGGTTGGTCATCCCACTCGAGCGTGCTGCGCAGGATCCGCGCGGTGCGGCGCACTTCGTGCCCGTCGGCGAACTCGTCGCGAACCCCGGTAATCAGGGTCACAAGGGCCACGTCCCCTTCCTCTGTCGTCGCGCGCGCGTCTGCGTCCTCGGCAACGTTGCTCAGGGCGCGGATCAGGAGTTGCATCGATCGGTTCGTGTCTCGCCCGACCCGCTTCCTCTGACTCCAGGTGTTCGCGAGGATGTCCTCCTGCAAGAGCTCGTCCCCTGTCTCGATGAGATCGGACGAGGCGACGCGCCACCTCCTGTAGTTGAACAGCGAAAAGCAGCGGAAACGGCGTAGGGCGGACCGGTTGCGGCCGCGCCGCCCCTCGGCTGCCAACCGTTCGGCGCCGTCGCGCTCCACCGCTGCCTCGGCCAATGGCCGCATCCGTGGACGTCCACCGTCCCCGAGAATCGCCCTGAACGCCTGCATGCCCCTCGGATCGTCGAGGTCGATGCGAAACACGGTTTCGTACGAATCGGTCGTGCCGATCGTGTACACCTGCTCGAAGAAGGTGTAGCCGAGCGTGAGAACACCCAGGATCCGGACTTCGGGGCGGACCTTCAGCGGCGTGGTTTCGTCTCCCTTCGCCATGGCTGTGCGCACCTGCACGAGCACAGTACCGCCGGCCTCCTTGACGATGGTGGTCTCGCGGAGGTAGCGGTAGAAGTGCTGATAGCCGACCTGAATTCCCCAGGCATCGAGACCTACCCCGATCGGGGACAGACCCACGAAGGTGATCTGTCGAACGAAGTCGCCGGGACCCAGCCGGGGGTCTCCCTCCGCGAACGGCTTGGCCTCCACCGGCAGGCCCACGTCGATGAAGAGGGAGACGGTGTCGCCGTAGCTCTCGTAGAAGATGGCTGCGCGCTCGGTGTCGACCGTCTTACGACCGATGGTGTTGGCGATCCACTGGGTGAGCCCGGCAGCGCCCTCGGTGGCCATGCGCAGGAGACTCTTGGAGCGACCTTCGGGCCACTCCTGGGTCAGCTTCTCGATGCCACGATCTGTGTCGGCGAGCGCCTCTTCCAGCGTCCTGTCGCCGAGCTCGAGGGCAGGGTGGATGCGGCCCAGGCTGAGGCTCACGCCGCCCTCCACCTGCATTCCGATAGCGCCCTCGTCACCCAGGAGGGGGGTGATGGCGTCCCAGCGCGCGCGGCCACGGGAGATCAGGGTCTTGATGTCGAGGTAGCTCGACAGGTCTTCGCCGGTCACCAGGCCTCCGGGTTCGACCTCACGGTGCAACGGCAGGACGCGGCGGTAGAAGCTGTTGTCCCACCGGATCTCACCTCTGTCGGGATCGTAGCTCAGGCCCAGCGAGACGTCGCCCAGGTCGCGGTACAGGGTGCCGGTGGCCTCCTGCTCGAACAGCAGGTCGTTGACCCTTCCCAGCAGATTCGTGCCGGCGGCGCCCTTGAAACCGCCGATCCGCTCCCAGCCCGGTTCGACGAGTTCGTCGTACCGGGGCGTCTCCCCCTGCGCGGAGACGGCGACGGGCAAGGCGGTGGCGATCAGCGCAAGAACCGCGAGACCGGAGGCGAATGAAGGACCCGGCGCTCTGCGCGAGGTCACGGACACCTCAAGTCGACTTCTGAGTCTGTCGCGCCGAGGTGATCCTGAACTGTGCGGCCCACCGTTATCCTGCCGCGCCGGAGTATACCTGCGGATTCTTCAGGTGTGCCAGGCGAATGACCGTGCCTCTTGTATGCCTGCGTTGATGTGGGGCTCACCCGTCCGAGGGCACCAGCCGCTCGAGCTCGGCGAACCAGTTGACGACGACTCGGATCTCGTGTGGAGATTGCATGCTCTCCATCGGCAGCATCAGGAACCGGTCGCCGTCGGGGTGGATGTCCCACTTGCGGCCCCACCTGACCCCGGGCGTGAAGGTGCCCTCGAAGAGCAGCTGCTCTCTTCCGAACCGAAGGGGATCGCCGCTGACATCGACCGCGAACACCTGGCGGCCGATCTGCGAGCGGTAGTAAAGCCTGTCGCCCGAGGGTGACCAGAGGGGTTCCTGACCGCCGTTCGGGGAGACCTGGATCGTGGCGCCCATGTCGGGAAATGACTTTACGTAGATCTCGCGTCTGCCAGTCACGTCGGAGGTGTACGCGAGCCAGCGCTCGTCCGGAGACAGCTTGGGCTGGATCTCGTCCGCGTTGGAGTCGAGGAGCACTCTCGTCTTCCCGCTTTCGAGGTCGAGCAGGTATACATCGAGGTTTTCACCCGTCTTGCCCGCGGAGCCAAAGACTATGCCGCGACCGTCTCGTGTGATGTCGGCCGGCGGCTGGTGAGACGGCGCGTCGGTCAGCCGCCTCGCCGGGCTGCTGCGGTCGACCGGTTGCGTCCACATGTTGGCCAGCCCCTCACCACGCCACGAGTTGAAAACGACTCTCGTACCGTCGGGTGTCCAGATCCCCCAGTACTCGTCGCCCTCGTCGCCGGTGATGGGGCTCAAGACGCCTCGATCAGGCTCGGCAAGCCAGAAGTCTCTGGTCTTTGCCTGGCGCGACACGAGGACGCGTCTCCCGTCGGGCGAAACCCGCGGCGAAAGATAGATGTCGGGGGGCAGAGGCAGGGGCTCCATTGTCCCGTCGAGCTTTACCCACGTCGGGCGAGCCCCGGTCTGTTCGAATGTGCCGGGTAGATATGCGAGGGTGCCCGTGTCCGAGATCGAGTAGTGGGAGAGAACTCCGACGCTGGATTCGGTGAGCACACCTTCGACGACCGTACGGGCGTCGCCGGTGATCGTGCGGCCGGACAGGTCGAACGGAGCGGCCAGGAGACTGTCCTGCTGCGTCCACACGAGGTGGCCCGACGCCACGTATGTGCCGTTGATTCCCTCTCTGACCAGGGTGGTTGCCTCACCGGTGTCGAGAGACAACAGCTCGACGATGTTCTGGCCTTGCCTCGTGACCAATACGTCCCTGGAGCCGGGAAGCAGCTTCGGATACTCTCCCCGAAGGGTGGTCCCGTCCGAGGCCACGATCGGCTGGACCTCGCCGCCGTCGGGGTCGACCCCGAACATCACGCCGGCCCCGATCGCACCCATGACGATGATCCCGTCACCCCAGGAAACACCGTGCACGTGGTCTATGTCACAGATCGTCTGCGGCACGCCGCCGGTGGTCGCCACCTTCTTGAGCTTCCTGTCGGCCCAGAAGCCCATCCACTCGCCGTCGGGAGAGAAGAACGGCGCCAGCGCACCCTCGGTGCCGGCGATGGGGTGCGCGTCGTGCTCTCGCAGGTCGCGGAGAAAGAGCTGCGTTGCCTCGTCCGTCGCGGCCACCCAGACCAACAACTCCCCGTCCGGGGAGATTGCCACCGCCGAGCCGCTGTGGCCGATCCGTGCGATGTCGAGGGTTCCGGGGGACGCTTCGCTGAACCTCAGGGTTGGCGGCGAGTCGGGCCGTGTCGCTGGAGGCTTGTCGACCCACGCGACGATCACGATGATCGCCGCGCCTGCGGCAACCAGCCACGGAGCGATCTTCTTGATGTGGCTCGGACCAGCCGCGGACCGCTCTTCGTCGGCCGGGCGCCGCTCGAGCTCCAGGTCCTCGAGCGCCAGCGCCACGTCCCCGGCATCCCGCAGCCGCCGTTTCGGGTCCCTCTCCAGACAGCGTCCGAGCAGGCGCCGAAGCCCCGGTGACACGGTGGGCGGCAGCGAGTCCCAGTCGGGATCGCGCTCCAGAATGTGCGCCAGGATCTCCGGCCACGTGTCTCCCGGGAACGCCCGTCGGCCGGCCAGCATCTCGTAGAGCACGCAGCCGAGCGCCCAGATGTCGGTCCGTTTGTCGGTCGGCAGGGTGCGCGCCTGCTCCGGGCTCATGTAGGGTGCGGTTCCGAGGATGGTCCCCTCGCGCGTCATTTCCGCGGTGATGGTCGGGGACTCTTTGACGTCCACACCGTCGGGTGATGGTTCCCACGTCTTGGCAAGCCCGAAATCGAGAATCTTGACCGTGCCGTCGGGCGTGACCCTGATGTTGGCTGGCTTGAGGTCGCGGTGCACGACCCCCTTGCCGTGCGCCGCCTCCAACCCCTCGGCGATCTGCTTTCCGATCGCGATCGCCTCGTTGACCGGGATCTTGCCCGTGGCGATTCGGCCTTCCAGATCGTTACCCTCCACCAACTCCATTGCGAGATATGTGATCACTCCAGTGCCCGCGTCCGCGTCCGAGTCGGAAACAGAGTCCAGCCCGTACAGCGTCGCGATGTTCGGGTGATTCAAGCTCGCCAGCAGCTTGGCCTCGCGCTCGAAACGCGCCAGGCGCTCGGAGTCCGCGGCGAATGCGTCCAACAGGACTTTGATGGCAACGTCGCGGCCGAGTCGCGCATCGTGCGCGCGGTAGACCTCGCCCATGCCGCCTGCGCCGAGCGGCTCGGAGATCACGTAATGGCCGAGACGGTCACCGGACGCCAGCGTCACGACAGATCCCCTTCATGTGCTCTTCCGCTCAAGTATGGCAAGTCCGTTCTCGACATTGCAATGGCGACCGCGGATTGGCGCGCGTCATCGTGTTACAACGTCCGTGCAGTGCTAGGCCCGCCGAGTTGACGCCGTGCACAGGGTGAGCGAGGCTTGAATCGATGACTCTTTGGCTGTTGCTCTTTGTGCTCGCCCTGCCGGGACAGGATGCCGTCGACTGCGGTGTGAGTCCCGACGCCATCGCCCAGATCCGCGACGAGCGCATCACCGGCAGCCTGGTGGCGGCGGAAGCCGAGGCTCGGCGGCTCTTGGAGTGCCCACAACTCGAAGCCGAGAGCCGTCTTGCGCTCCGGCTGGAGCTGGCCAGAATCCTGGATCGAATTGGTCTCCATAACAACACTCGACCGGTCGCAGAGGTGCTCGAGCTCCTGCGGCGGGCCGAAGGCGAGGCCAACGCCGATGACGCGGTGGCCCAGGCGAGCATAGCGCTGGCCCTCGCCGAGTACTTCTACCGCGCTGGACCGAGTCAACGTGAGTTCACGGTCGCCACGGAACATGCCCGGCGGGCACAGGACCTCTTCCGCGAGCTGGACGACCCGGTTGGCGAGACCGACGCGGTCCACCGTCTCGGCCTCATCGAGCTTCAGCGACGCAACCTCGAGCAGGCACGCGAGCTCTTCGATCGTTCGTTGGAGCTCTCTGAAAAGGGGCCGTACCGGGCGATCTTCCTGTCGGACTACCACCGCCACGTCGGTTTTCTCGACAGGATCGCGGAAGACTGGCCGGCAGCGATCGCGCATTTCGAGAAATCCCTGGCCTATCGGAACGAGGCCGGGAGCAGGGACTACGGTCTGTTCGCTCGCACGATGCTGGGCTCCACGCTGGTCGACGGAGGTCGGGCGGTGGAAGCCAGACCGTACCTCGAGGAGGCACTGGGCATAGCGGGCGAGATTCCGTCACCCGTGGGTGAGCTGCGCGCGACGTATTACCTCGGCGAGATGCACGAGGCGCTGGGAGAGCCCTCCGAGGCGCTGCGTGCGTATCGTCGGGCCGACGAGCTGGCGACCGGGCTTGGCGTGGCGAGCTTTCAGAAGGCGGCGCGCGAGGGCGTTTCGAGGCTGACGACACCGCTGTCACAGTGACGCCGCACCACGAGCTGGGTTCGGGTGGCGAGGCGCTCGCACTGTGCGAATGCACTGGTGAACTGCAATTCAGACGCTGATGCGAGTGTTTTCCCGGAGTGTTTACCGAAGCGGGCGGCGGACCTGACGTCTCACCGTCGGCTCACAACAGCACCAGAAACAGGCATAAAGGAAGAGCGCCATGGTCAAGGTCCACGCAGCAACCGAACCCGGCGCCGAGCTGAAGCCGTTCGAGTACGACCCGGGTCCACTCGGCAGACAGGAGGTGGAGATCGAGGTCACGCACTGCGGCATCTGCCACAGCGACCTCAACATGATCGACGACGACTGGGGCATGGCGACGTTCCCACTCGTTCCCGGCCACGAGGTGGCGGGAACCTTCGCAAGAGTCGGAGAGGACGTCTCACATCTTGAATCCGGGCAATGTGTTGGGCTCGGTTGGCACTCGGGCTACTGCCTGACCTGAGCCAGCTGCCTGGCGGGCGACCACAATCTCTGCGCCGACCCGAGGGGACAATCGTCGGCCGTCACGGATGGTTTGCCGAGACGGTGCGGGCCAGCGCCGCTGCCGTCGTGCCGTTGCCCGAGGGAATCGACGTTGCCAGCGTAGGGCCGCTGTTGTGCGGTGGCATCACCGTCTGCAACCCGCTGGTGCGGTTCGGGGTGCGGCCGACGGACAGGGTCGCGGTGATCGGCATCGGCGGCCTCGGCCACATCGCGCTGCAGTTCGCCAACGCCTGGGGCTGCGAGGTCACCGCCTTCACCTCGAGCGAAGGCAAGAAGAGAGAGGCCCTGAATCTGGGCGCCCACCGCACGATCGACTCGCGCGACCCGGACGCGATCGAGGCGGCTGCCGGCCAGTTCGACCTGATCCTTTCCACGGTCAACGTCAAGCTCGACTGGAACGCCTATCTCGGCGCCCTACGGCCCAATGGGCGCCTCAACATGGTGGGGGCGACTCTGGATCCGCTGGACCTCGGCGTGTTCCCGCTGATCATGGGACAGCGGTCGGTGTCCGGATCACCTGTCGGCAGCCCGGGAACCATCGCCACGATGCTCGAGTTCGCCGCCCGGCACGACGTCAACCCGGTGATCGAAACCTACCGATTTGATCAGGTGAACTGAGGCGATCGAGCGGCTACGCAGCGGGCAGGCACGGTACCGTATCGTCCTGAGTAGGGAGTAGCTGTCCCGGCTCGCTCGAGACAGACCTGAACTGAGCCCCGTTTCGAACCTGTCCCCATCGCCGCTCCTCTCGGGGCGGCGATTCTTTGTTTCGGCCCTCCGAGTTCCCATACAGCGTTGGTTCGACATCCATAATGATGCAATGACGCGCCCGGTACGCGTTCGATTCCAAGCTTAAGACGGTTGTGGTACATTCCTCCGACAAGGATTGCAGTGACAGAGACAAGGGGGTATGTCATGGCTACCGGACGTTCGGCAATTGTCATCGTGACTGCGGCGGTTCTTATTGGCTTCGCAGCACCCGCCGTCATGGCCCAAGTGGAGGGGGCGCCGAAGCCGTCGGTCCCAGAGCTCTACACGATCAAGGGCCAGTTCGCGAGGATCGCCTACAACAACGAGGGCTGGGTAACCCTTGGCTACCGCGTCGCCAATGGTTCGCAGGGCGAGCAATGGATGCTGCTAGAGGCGGGGGTGACGGTCCGCAAGCCGACAAAGAACCAGACGCTGAAGCGGGAAAACTTCCGCGTCAAGTTGCCCGACGGATCGATGGTTCCCATGGCGTCCCAGGAGGAGTTCCGGGGTGCCGGATATCTGCGGGGGCTCAACAAGAGGGCCAGCACGGTCCGCGACTCCATCAACTACTTTCCGAGCGGGGCGACGCAGGCCTGTCCGATGCTCTTCTTCTCCGACCCGGCGAGCTCACAAGCGCTCGCGTTCGACCAGTTCGAGGTGAGCTGGCAGCGTGCCTGCGTCGGTCGGATCTTCTTCAAGCTGCCCGAGGGACAGACGATCGAGCCGGGGCAGTACTGGCTCAGCGTGAACTTCGAAGGCAGCACGGTCGAGGCGCCCTTCAGGATCATGACCAAGGAGGAGGAGAAGTTCCTCAAGAAGAACTGGAAGGACCTCAAGAAGGAGCACGAGGCGTTCCTCAAGAGCGAGATCGAGAAGGCCCAGCAGCAGTAGGTTTCAGTTCCGGTACCCGCGATCCAGAGCAGTTTGATGGAAGGCCCCAACAGGCCCGCATCCGAGGTGGCTGGGGGTCCTCATCTACGGTGAATTGCGTGCCTGTCACGCCCGCAGAACGCGATCGAATTCAAAGCGACCCCCTGCCGCGCCGACCCCTCTCGACCCCCAGATCGTTGCCAGGTAAGGCTACTTGACGGCTCGTGCCTCGACGAGGGCACGCCTCGATCGACGCTTAGACTATCGGAGGGATCTTAAACGACCGACGCGTGTAGAGTATGGACCTCGAGGACGATGAGAGATGACGGAAGCGATGCACATCGACCGGTTGTACGAGGGCGTCGAAGCGTGGAACGAATGGCGCCGCGAGAATCCCGGCGAACGCCCGCTGCTCGGGGGCACGGACCTGAGCGAGATGGATCTGGCCGGAGTCAACCTCAGCGAGGCGGATCTCACTGACGCCGAGCTCTTCCAGGCCGACCTGAGCGAGGCAAACCTCAAGATGGCGGTGCTGCGCAGGGCCGATCTGTCGGCTGCAAACCTCGGCGGCGTGGCGCTGTACAAGGCGGATCTTGCCGAGGCGTGCCTGATCGAGGCCGATCTGTCCGGCGCCAATCTCGGTGCCGCCGACCTCAGACGGGCTGACCTGCGGGGGACGACCCTGCACGGCGTGGACTTCAACGGGGCGAACCTGACCAACGCCGACCTGAACGAGTCTGATCTTACCGGCGCCAACCTCTCACATGCCGACATTACCGGCGCCAACCTCCGCAACGCCAACCTCGCGGCCACCAACCTGACCGGGATGCGGGACGGAGGTTTTCGCGAGAAGCGGGGTCGTTACTACGGGATCCGGGGGCTCGACTCCTGCTTCGGCGACCCGCTCTTCGTTCGCGACGCCAAGGACCAGGACTACCTTGACACGCTCGAGGTGGCGATCGACGAAACGCCATCACCCGCCAGGCGACGCTGGAAACGCTTCTGGTTCGGCGCCTGGGGCCTGATCGACTACGGTCGAAGTCTTGGCAGGTTGGCGCTGGGTGCACTCATCGTGGCAACCGTTTTCGGGGCCATCTTTCACCTGGATTCGATCTTCGACTTCCGGTTCTTCGACTATCCGGCCTCGGCCGACAGTCCGTTGACGCCGTATTATTTCTCCGTCGTGACCTACACCCGTCTCGGATCGGGCGGCATCACGCCGACCCACTGGGTGGGAGAGGTCGTACTGGTCTGTGAACGAATCCTCGGCTACGTGACCCTCGGTCTGTTGCTGTCGATCCTGGCCAACAAGGTCGCGAGAAGGAGTTGATCGCGGTTGTGGGTATACGTACGAAGCTCTTTCTGACGGTGCTCGTGCTGGCGGTGCCGGCAATCGTCCTGGTGGGTGTCCTGTCGTATCTCGGGGGCAAGGCGACGGTCGAACAGACGACCCTCGAGCGTCTGACCGCGGTCCGGGCGGGTAAAGCGAACCAGATCGAGGAGTACTTCGACGGGGTCCGAAGCCTGGCGCGAATCTTCGCCAAAGACCGCATGATCGTCGACGCGATGATCGATTTCGATGACGCGCATCAGACGCTGCGTGATATCGAGCTGGCCCCGGATCAGCGAGAAGCTGTGGCCGAATACTACCGTGCGAGCTTCCTTCCTCGCCTCGAGAGCCAAACTGATGCCCGGCCGGACCCGGCCGTCTACCTGCCGGCAGACGAGGCCGATTTCTACCTCCAGTACCACTACATCGTCGCCAACCAGAACGCGGAGGGCGAGAAGGACCTCCTCGATGACGCGGGCGACGGCAGTGAGTACTCGGCGGTGCACAGTTTGATCCATCCTGTTCTGAGGGGCTTTGTCCACGAGTTCGGCTTCCACGACCTCTTTTTGATCTCGGGCAGTGGACACATCGTCTACACGGTGACCAAAGAAGTCGATCTCGGCACTAGCCTGATTGACGGCCCCTACAAGGGCACCAACCTGGCGACGGTGTTCCGCGAGGCCGCGTACGACCACGTCGGCGACGCGGTGCAGCTCGTCGACTTCGCCCCCTATGCGCCGTCCTATGGCGAGCCGGCGTCCTTCATGGCGGCGCCGATCATCGACGGGGCCTGGCTGCTCGGGGTGCTCGTGTTGCAGGTGCCGGTGGGCGAGATAGACGATGTGATGACCGGCAACCGGGACTGGGAGGTCGACGGACTCGGAGAAACCGGCGAGACGTTTCTCGTGGGTCCCGACTTCAAAATGCGCTCGAACTCACGGTTCTTCCTCGAGGATCCGGCGGGTTATATAGAGGCCGCCGAGGCGGCGGGCGCATCGACCGACGATCTTCGACAGATCCGGAGCTTCGGCACGACCATTCTGCTCCAGGAAGTGCGCACCGCCGCCGCCGAAGCGGCGCAAGCCGGCGAGACGGCGACCACGACCGCGACGGACTACCGAGGGGTCGAGGTGCTGACGTCACACGCGCCCCTGTCGATTGAAGGCGTCGAATGGGTGATCCTGTCGGAGATCGACGCGGACGAGGCATTCGCCCGTATCCGGATCTTCACCCGCAACCTCGTCTTTCGGCTGGTGGGACTCCTGGCCCTGGTGCTCGTCGCCTCGTGGATCCTCTCGCGACGGTTCGTGGCCCCGATCGTCGAGCTCGATGACGCAGCCGGACGTTTTGCGGCCGGTGAGGAGGATGTCGAGGTTCCGGTGGCGAGCGGCGACGAGCTGGGTGGCCTGGCGCGAAGCTTCAACCAGATGGTGTCCGCCATCCGCCAGAAAACCGCGGAACTCCAGAAGACGGCGGAGGAGCTGGAGGGTGTCAGCAGCGTCATCCTCCGCTGGGACACCCAGGGCAGGATCCTGTTCATGAATGACTACGGACTGAAGCTCTTCGGATTCACGGCCGATGAGGTCGTCGGCGAGCCTCTCGCCGGCTCCATCGTTCCCGCGTCCGAAGTCGTCGAACAGAACATCCGGCGGATGATCGACGAGATCGCGGCCGATCCCGCGAGGTACGAGAGTGATGAAACCGAAAACCAGCGCAAGGACGGCGGTCGGATCTGGATGGCGTGGCGCAACACTCCGATCCTGGGCGACGACGGGCGTCTCAGGGAAATCCTCACAATCGGCATCGACATTACCGAGCGGAGGCGGATCGAGCGGGAGATCGCCGAGCAGAAGCAGCTGCTGGAAAACACCCTGGAGTCGCTGACCCACCCGTTTTACGTCATCGACGCCGAGGACTACACGATCAAGGTCGCCAACTCCGCGGCACGTGTGCTGGGGGCCAGGGGAGAATCGACCTGTCACGCGCTGACCCACAAGAGCGCTACACCGTGCAACACAAGTCAGCACACCTGCCCGATGGTCGAGGTGAAGAAGACCGGGCGACCGGTGACCGTCGAGCACATTCACGACGATGCCGACGGCAACCCCCGATTCATGGAGGTCAACGGTTACCCCATCTTCGACGACGACGGCAACGTGGTGCAGATGATCGAGTACTCGATCGACATCACCGAGCGGAGAGAGGCGGAGGGCCAGCTTCGAAAGCTTTCGCAAGCTGTGGAGCAGAGTTCCAGCAGCGTGGTCATCACGGATCTGGCTGGATGCATCGAATACGCCAACCCGAAATTCACCGAGATCACCGGCTACGAGCTTGAGGAGGTGATGGGTCAGAACCCGCGCGTGCTCAAAAGCGGAAGCCAGCCACAGGAGTTCTACGCCGACCTGTGGGCAACGATCTCCTCGGGCCGAGAATGGCACGGGGAATTCTGCAACCGGAAGAAGAACGGTGAGCTGTACTGGGAGTCCGCTTCGATCTCACCGATTCAAGATACATCGGGCGAAATCACGCACTACGTTGCGATCAAGGACGACATCACCGAGCAAAAGCGTGTGGGGGAAGAGCTGAAGAAGAGCGAGGAGCGCATCCGGACGATGGTCGACAACATCCCCGGGGTGGTCTACCGCTGTCTTATGGACGACGCCTGGACGATGCTCTTCATCAGTGACGAGATCCAGGTGCTCTCCGGATATCCGGCCAGTGATTTCCTCGGTGAGCAGCCGAATAGGACCTTCGCTTCGATCATGCATGAGGACGACCTCGAACCGATCGCCAAAAGCGCGCAGAAGGCGGTCGACGCGCGGGTCCCCTACACCAACGAGTACCGTGTCATAGACAAGGAAGGCAACGTTCACTGGGTGTACGCCAGAGGGAAGGCCATCTACGCCGACGACGGCACGCCACTCTACCTCGACGGCACGATCTTCGACGTAACCGAGAAAAAGGTCATGGAGCTGCAGCTCGAGGATGCGAGGGACGCGGCGGAGGCCGCCAACCGCGCCAAGAGCACCTTCCTCGCCAACATGAGCCACGAGCTGCGGACGCCGATGAACGCCATCATCGGCTATTCGGAGATGCTGGCCGAGGATGCCGAGGACGAGGGCCACGACGAGATAGTCCCCGATTTGGAGAAAATCAACGCCGCCGGCAAGCATCTGCTGGCGCTGATCAATGACATCCTCGATCTGTCGAAGATCGAAGCCGGTCGCATGGACCTCTTCCTCGAGACCTTCAATCTGCGGCACATGCTGGACGAAGCGGTGGCGACCGTCTTGCCGCTGATCACGAAGAACGAAAACAAACTGGAGACCGACTTTCCCGACGACCTCGGAACCGTACGTGTGGACCTCACCAAGCTCCGCCAGGCGCTCTTCAACCTGCTGTCCAACGCCGCCAAGTTCACCGAGGGTGGCGTCGTCACTCTCGCTGCAGAAAAAGAACGGCGCCACGGCGCCGAGTGGCTCAAATTGAGCGTCACCGACACCGGAATTGGCATCAGGGAGGACAAGCTCGAGGCCGTTTTCGAGGAGTTCTCCCAGGCCGACGATTCGACGACGCGGGATTACGGCGGCACCGGCCTTGGGCTGCCGATCAGCCGTCGCTTCTGCCAGATGATGGGTGGTGACATCACGGTTGTCAGCGAGCTCGGCACGGGGACGACCTTCACTATCGAGCTGCCGGCCCGGGTCGACGCTTTTGGGGAGGCAAAGACCGCAGCGAAGCCGGAGCATCCGGATGCGAGAGAGGTCGCGCCCGGCGTGCGGCCCATCCTGGTCGTCGATGACGATCCCAACTCCCGCGAGCTGCTTCAACGAACGCTGGAGTCTGAGGGATTCACAGTCGTCACAGCCGAGACCGGAGAAGAAGGTCTCGAGCTCGCCCGTGAGCTCAGGCCCTCCTTGATGACCCTCGATGTGCTGATGCCGAGCATGGACGGTTGGTCGGTATTGCAGGAGGTCAAGGCCGACCCCGAGCTCGAGAACATCCCTGTGATGATGATCTCCATCGCCGGCGACAAGGATCTCGGCTATACGCTGGGTGCGGTCGAGTGTCTCACGAAGCCGGTCGATCGCGACAAGCTGCGGCAGCTGGCGAGTCAGTACGCAGCCACAGTGGGCGGTGGCCGTGCCCTGGTGGTGGATGATGACCAGGGAATCCGATCGCTCTTTCAGCGGGCACTTTCCGAGGATGGATGGACGGTAGACGAGGCGGAAAACGGTGCCATCGCCCTCGAGCTGGCGAAAAAGACCCGCCCCGACCTTGTGCTGCTCGACCTGATGATGCCGGTGATGGACGGCTTCGAGTTCGTGATGCACTTCCGCAAGCTCGAAGGGTGCCGTCTGACTCCGGTCATCGTCGTCACCGCCAAGGACCTCGATCAGAGTGAACGAGAGAATCTCCTCGGCGGCGTCGAGCGGATCGTGGAAAAGGGTGCGCTGACCCGTCAGCAGCTCCTGAAACAGGTTCGAGAGCTGGTGTCGCAGCACGGCGTATCGGCCGATGGCGAAGCATGAAATGATACGACCGCGAGAGGTGAACTGAATGGCGAGAATCCTCCTGGTTGAAGACAACGAAATGAACCGTGACATGCTGTCGCGTCGGCTCGTCAAGAGGGGTCACGATGTGGTGATAGCGGTCGACGGCCAGCAGGGCGTGGACATGGCGAGCTCGGAGCAACCCGCGATCATCCTGCTCGACATGAGCCTGCCGGTGATGGATGGCTGGGAGGCGGCGCGGCTTCTCAAGGCCGATGCAGCCACCAGTTCGATCCCGATCATCGCTCTCACCGCCCACGCCATGGCCGGCGACCGTGAGAAGTGCCTCGAGGCCGGCGCTGACGACTACGACAGCAAGCCGGTGGACTTCAAACGGCTGCTCGGCAAGATCGAGGCCTTGCTCTAGCGACTCCGTCCGATCGGCCGGAATCGCGGCATGAGGTTTCGACCGTGCGACGAATTGGAAGAGGCACCCGTGGTCGTGCATTCGGTCAGTCCGGGAGACACGGGCGGGGAGAGATGGCCCTGCCCGTTCGCGGGGTAGCGTGGGATCAGCCGCGCCGAACTGCCGCGCGAGATCTGCGCCGACCGCACATTCGGCGAGCAGCTCCTCTTCAGATGACTTCCCATACCGAGTCGATCTGGTCTGCTAAGGCGCTGTCCGACGATCCCGGGGCCTACGCCGCAGAGGTGCGGCGATGGCTGGCGGCAGGGGCGAGAATCGCCGCGGTTGTTGTACAGCGAGGCCGGAACATATCTGTCGACTCGGAGAGATGCTGACAACGGACCGGTGACGCGCGGTCCCCTGCGCGTTTTGGTGGTCTTAGATCCCCTGCTCGCCGAGTCGCTCCAGCAAGAGGCAGTAGGCGCGCTGGCCTCTGTCGAAGTTTGCCAATCGGAAGAACTCGTCGGGTGAGTGGAAGTTCTCGTCCGTGAGGGCAAAGGCGAAGTTCACCGAGTCGAGGCCCAGGATTTCCTGGAACAGGCTGCAGATTGGCAGCGTGCCGCCCACCCTCAGGATGTAGGGGGCCTTGCCGTAGATCTCCTCGTGCACGGCGGCCGCGGCCAGGTTGCCCGGGTGATCCGCGGGGATGAAGAACGGCGGTGCACTGCCCGCAAAGGGCGTGGCCGTCACCCTGACGCCGGGTGGTGCGTTGCGCGCGACGTGTCGAGTGATCGCCTCGACGATACGCTTCGGCTCCTGATCCGGGACCAGTCGACAGGTGATCTTGGCGTGAGCCTCTGAGGGGAGCACGGTTTTGATGCCCTCGCTCTGGAAGCCGCCCCAGATGCCGTTGACCTCGAGGGTCGGCCGGGCCCACGCTCGCTCGTTGGTTGTGTAGCCGGACTCGCCGAAGAGCGCGTCCACGCCGACCCACTCCTTGTACTCCTCCTCGTCGTACGGGACCTCGGCGATCTGTCGCCGATCGTCGTCGGACAACGGCACCACCGTGTCGTAGAAACCGTCAACGGCAATTCGGCCATCGGCGTCGTGCATGGAGTCCAGGATGTGGGCGAGGGCGTGGATCGGGTTCTGCACGGCGCCGCCGCACAGGCCCGAGTGCAGATCGCGATCCGGACCGACCACGTCCACCTGCAGTGCGCAGACTCCCCTGAACGCGATGATCAGCGCGGGCTGGTCCTCGCCGTACTGGCCACCGTCGGCGCTGAACACGAGGTCGCACGCCAACAGTTCTCGGTGTGCCGTCAGAAATGTCGACAGCTGCGGGCTGCCGATCTCCTCTTGGCCCTCGAACAGGAACTTGACGTTGATGGGAAGCTCGCCGGTGGTTTTGAGCAGAGCCTCGGTGGCCAGGATCGGGATCAACATGTTGCCCTTGTCGTCGCTCGCCCCACGGGCGTAGATGCGACCGTCCCTGACGACCGGTTCGAACGGAGGAGAGGTCCACCGCTCGAGTGGATCTACCGGCTGGACGTCGAAGTGGCCGTAGACCATGACCGTCGGTTGGCCCTCGGCGTGTAGCCAGTCGCCGTAGACCACCGGATGGCCACCCGTGGGCATGATGCTGGTGTTTTCGATCCCCGCAGCCTTCATCCGATCGGCCACCCATTGGGCAGCCCGGCGAACATCGTCATCGTGCTCCGACAGGCCGGACACGCTCGGGATGCGCAAGAAGTCGAGAAGCTCATCCAAAAACCGCGCCTGATTATCGTCGAGGTAGGAATGCCAGTCTGTCATGGTCTCCCTCCAGCGCCTGGATGGTCGGAGCGACGAGATCCGAGTCTACAGGACCCCGGCGTATCTCGAGCTCGTGATGTCGGGGTGGGAATACGCGGGTCAGAGCCGGTCCCGAAGTCGGAGAAATCGGCCCTTTCCGCGCTCAATTACCCAGGAACTGCATGTTGAAGCCAACGAAGAGCTGGAGCTCCGGTTGGCCCGCTCCGCGGTCCAGGATCGTGAACTGGGGCTCGATGAACACGTTGTAGACGACGCTCGGGGTGGGGATCACCTTTCCCAGACCGAGTCCTACCGGCACGTGGTAGGTGTCGTTCTCCAGGTTGAAAACCGCGATCGGCGCGCCGCGCACGTACAGCCCCTTGCCGAGCTGGACGAAGTAGAACGGCTGGAGCGCGAGGAGATTGGTACCGGGCCGGTCGTCGTCGCCCGCGAAGTCAGTCTGCCAGGTCACCAGCCCACCCCACTGGAAAACCGGTGAGCTCGCGTCGAAGTACACCGTCGCGAAGCCGCCCTGCCACCTGCCGGTTCCGATCTCGTCCTCCGATGCCGTCGGGATCGTCAGCTGCGGTCCGACGCCGACGCTGACCGCCGGGTCGCCGGTGTCGAACAGGTAGGCGGCGAAGGCGTTGACATCGCCCAGCCCGGAGGTTGTCGTCCCGGCCCCCGTCGGCACCCTGGACACCGGCAGGGATCCCCGGAAGAGCCACGTTCCGAACGGCTGGGCGTAGCGCAGCCAGAAGGTGTTAGCGTTCTGGTTGTCGAGCCCGGACAGCTCCGGCACGTAGTAGTTGTGGAGGTTGAACGCCCGCATGTCGGCGAGCGGGTTGTTCGCGTTCGCCGCCGCCGCCGGGTCGGAACCAGGTGCGCTCTCTTCCGACGACGCGTCCTGTCCGAGCGCCGGCATCGAACAGCACCCGACAACGAGAGCCGCTCCCACAAGTGTCCGCAGATCCATGTGCTACAGTCCTTTCTGAACCGAATCTCTTCGCATCGCGAAGGTCTCAATCTATCGCACGCCAGCGATAGCGTCATCCGGAGCAGCAGATACCCCTTCGAGATTCTCGAATCCTGAAGAGGGCATCCCTGGCTCGGAGGGAGGCGAGGAGCCTTCTCGCATCCTACATGCGTCACGGGGCGACGGGCAACGGTTGGGCAGCCACGGACCTTGGACTGCGTACGACCCTCGACGCGCGGGCCGGGGAGAATCGCTTCACAGCAATGGCTCCACTTGAATCAGGCGACCGACTCGGACGCCATGAGGTCCTCGAGCCGCTCGGTGCGGGCGGCATGGGCGAGGTCTACCGGGCGCCGTCTTCGACCAGATCGTCCATTCTGCCCCTGCATCGCCCGTCAAGCTCAACCCCGAAACTCCATCGGGTGTGGTACGGATCGTCAATTCCTGCTTGGAAAAGGACCCCGACCGTCGGCCCGATGCCGCCGAGCTACGCGAGGCGCTGGAGGGGCTGCGGCGCGAGCTCTCCGGCGAGCGCCACGGGTTTGGAGAGCGCTTTCGAAAATCGACCAAAGGGCCGGTGTTCTGGCTGGTCGCGGTCGTGACCATCGCCCTCGTGGCTTTAACGCTCGTCGTGTGGACCGTTCACGCCGGGAAGGTGCGCCGGGCGAGAG
Organism: Candidatus Sulfomarinibacteraceae bacterium; assembly: GCA_041552055.1. GTDB lineage: Bacteria > Acidobacteriota > Thermoanaerobaculia > Thermoanaerobaculales > Sulfomarinibacteraceae > JBFELO01. The sequence continues at coordinate 32,273 of JBFELO010000021.1, forward strand.
AGGTCGTGCTGCCCGAGCTCTACGAGATGAGCTCGGAGATGAGGACCAACGTGTTGCCCGCGGTGAAACTGATCCGCGAGGTCGAACCGCTTCTCGGGGACGACACCGAATTCCAGGAGCTGAAGTCACTCTTCACGGCTCGCATCTCGATTCGGACCGAACCGCCGGGAGCCGAGATCTCATACCGCGCCTACTCGGAGCCGGACGCACCCTGGGAGTCACTTGGAACGACCCCCATCGAGTCGGCGGTTCTTCCAGCCACGTACCTCCGCTGGAAGGTGGAGCGGGCGGGCTACGAGACCGTGCTCGACGTGCGTCACACACACGGCTGGGGTAGCGAGTCCGGGGGGGTGGGTCCCACGGACAAGCTCTGGCGGATCGATGAGGTCGGCACGCGCCCGCCAGATATGATCCAGGTCCCGGGCAGCGACGAGATCCCCCCATTCCTGGCCGATCGGTACGAGGTCACGAACCGACAGTACAGACGGTTCGTCAATGCCGGAGGCTACGACAACCCCGAGTACTGGCAGCACGAGTTCGTCCGCGGTGATCACACCCTGGATCGCGGCTCCGCCTGGCGCTGCTCGTGGATTCCACCGGGCGTCCAGGTCCCAGCACGTGGGAGGCCGGCGACTACCCGGACGGTCAGGACGACCACCCGGTGAGAGGCGTCAGCTGGTACGAGGCGGCAGCCTTCGCCGAGTTCGTGGGCAAGAGCCTGCCCACCATCCACCACTGGGACCGCCCAACCGGCATCTTCGTCGGCCTCGCCCGGTGGTCGTTCACGAGCCTGTTCTACCCCATGTGCAACTTCGGCGGTGACGGTCCGATGGCGGTGGGAGCGAGCCGTGCGATGACCCCGCTCGGCGCTCTGGACATGGCCGGCAACGTCCGCGAGTGGTGTTTCAACCCGACCCCGGAGGGCCGCTGTCTCAGGGGAGGGGCGTGGAACGACCAGACCTACATGTTCCACAACATTACCCAGGCCGATGGCTTCGACCGTTCTGAAAAGAACTGCTTTGGCTGAGTCACCTACGCCGATGAGAGTCCGGTGCCGGATGAGTTGTTTGAGCCGTATGCCCTGTGCGAGACGCGCAAGCTTCTCGAGGAGACTCCCGTCTCTGATGAGGTCTTCAGCGCATATCGGTCGCTCTTCGACTACGATCCACTGCCCTTGGATGCAAGGGTGGAGTCACGCCACGAAGACCACGAGGACTGGGTGCGCGAGAAGGTGAGCTATGTGGCGGCCTTCGGCGGCGAAAGGATCACGGCCCAGCTGTTCCTGCCCGGAAACGTCAACCCGCCGTACCAGGCCGTCCTGTACTTTCCCGGCTCCGGTGCGATCCCGGCGGGTCCCACCGATCGTGTAGAGCAGCGGGGAGAGTTCAGGAACAATGTCGCCTTCCTCATCAAGACGGGCCGCGCGGTGCTCTACCCCGCCTACCGAGGAACGAACGAACGTCGCCACGACATCCCGCAGAGCGTGCACTGGAGCCAGGATCCCACCCACGAGTTCACCGCCTTTCAGGTGAATATCGTCAAGGATGTGCAGCGGTCGGTCGACTTCCTCCGGTCACGCCCGGACATCGATCCGAACAAGATCGCGTACTCCGGGTTCAGCTGGGGCGGCTCGATGGCCAACCTCGTGCTCGCGGTGGGCGACAGTTTCGAGGCGGCGGTCCTCAACGTCGGGGGCATCCACGCACACGGCACACCTCGCCCCGAGGTGGACTACATCAACTACGCGCCCCGGGTCACAGTGCCGGTCCTGATGCTCAACGGCCGCTACGATCTGGCGCAGCTGTTCGGCGCCGAGGTCCAGCCGATGTACGAGCTGCTCGGCACGCCGCAGGATCACAAGCGCCTGATCGTCTACGACCCCGACCACTTCATCGACCGACGGGAGGTCGTCAACGAGACCCTCGCCTGGCTCGACCGCTACCTGGGACCGGTCACGACGGCTCGTTGAGGAGGTGACAGCGCTACCGCACCGATCAGCGGCCCTCCCGAGCGGTGGCGATGGCCTGTCCGACGTCGTCGGCCGATCGGGGGACATACATGAAACTGTAGGTCGTTGTGGTCATCGGTGATCATTTCGTATCCCGGAATTGAAAAGACGGCCCGCACATCGGCGGGCCGTCGTGACGAAGCAGCCGTCCAGGCTTAGCTGGTGGGCAGAATGACAGTGTCGATCACGTGGATGACGCCGTTCGAGGCCATGACGTCGGGCTTGATCACCTGGGCATTGTCCACCATCACGTTGCCGTCCTTGACTTTGATCGCGACGTCGGAGCCCTGCGCCGTGGTGGCACTGGACAGGTTGACGACCTCATCGGACGTCACCTTGCCGGACAGCACGTGGTAGAGGAGGACCTGCTTCAGCCGATCCGGGTTGGCCAACAGATTGTCGACCGTGCCCGCAGGCAGATTGGCGAAGGCCTCGTCGGTGGGCGCGAAGACGGTGAAAGGGCCGTCGGACTGCAACGTCTCCACGAGACCGGCGGCCTTCACGGCGGCGACCAGGGTGTTGAAGTCGCCGGCCGATGAGGCAACGGCCACGATGTCGGCGTGCGCGGCCTCGGTAGCGTGGCTGTGCTCGCCGCCGACGCCGCACTTGCCGCAGTGGGCAAAGGCCGGCGCGGAAGCCAGGAAGAGGACAACCGCCAGTGTGATCAGTTTTGATTTCATGTATGAACCCCTTTGAGTGTTTTTTGTCAGTCAAACGGCTAACAGCCACGCTTCGTGAACCATTCCAGGGTTCGAGTGCCGACCTGATTTCGGTGTGGCCTGCGTGGTACGCTCGGCGGCGTGGGTGGGGATCTTTCGATTCCTCAGGTGCTCGACGGCGAGGCGGAACGGCCGAGCAGGGTTGCCAACCGTCCGCTCGAAGTGGCGGTGGTGGGCGCCGGCCTGTCCGGCCTCGCCTGCGCGCGGTCGGTCAGCGACCACGGGCACCGTGTGCGCGTTTTCGAAAAGGCGCGCGGACCGGGCGGCCGCATGTCGACGCGTCGCGCCGGTGACTGGCAGTTCGATCACGGAGCCCAGTACTTCACCGTCCGCCATCCGCGATTCGCCCGCTGGGTCGACGCCTGGCGGCAGAATGGGATTGTCGCGCCCTGGAACGGCAGGATCGCTGTCCTCGATCACGGCATGGTCACCGCCGAGCAGGACGGCGACACCGAGCGCTTCGTCCCCGTGCCGGGAATGAACGCGATCTGCGGACACCTTGCCAGTGATGTGAGCGTGAAATATGGATCGCGAATCGAACGCCTCGTACGGCTCGACAATCGCTGGCGGCTGGCAACGGCGGATGGTGCACAGTTCGGCCCCTTCGACGTCGTGGTGGTGTCGGCGCCGGCGCCGCAGACGGCGATCCTGCTTGAGGGCGTGGCGCCTGGTCTGGCCGCCCGCGCGGCAGAGGTCGAGATGGCGCCGTGCTGGGCGGTCATGGCCGGATTTCCGCAACCCCTCGTCCTCTCTTTCGACGGTGCCTTCGTCCACAGCTCGCCCCTGAGCTGGGTCGCCCGCAACGGCGCCAAGCCGGGCCGACCCGACGGAGAGACATGGGTGCTGCACGGATCGACCGAGTGGTCGCGGCGGCACCTCGAGCTCGAAGCGGAGGAGGCGGCGGCGCGACTTCTCGCGGCCTTTCGCGATGCCGTCGGCGGCCTCGAGGAGGTTCCGGTCCACCTCGATGGTCACCGCTGGCGCTTCGCCCTGCCGGGTACCGTCGTTTCGGAGGAGTGCCTGTTCGACAGCGACCTGAATGTCGCGGCCTGTGGGGATTGGTGCGGCGGGCCCCGAGTCGAGGGCGCGTTTCTGTCGGGCTCTTCGGCGGCGGGCGGCATCCTCTCACTGCGTCCGCGACCGCGCCGGAATAATCTCTTCGGGGACGGCTGATGTATCCGGAAGCGAAGTGGTGCGCATCCTACGGAGGGCGCTTCGAGTGGCGCTGCCGCTGGCGAGATCTCACGCAGCCGGCACGTCGCTCCGAGCGGCGGCTGGTGGTGCAAGGCCGTGTCGAGGTCCCCCAGCATGGCCGAGTCGTCGCGCCCTCGATCGCGCGTGGTCCGATTAGTATCAGGCGGTCGGTCCGAGCGACAATCCCGGGTGTCGACGTCGAAAGACTCAGAACAACAACGGAAGGGTAACCATGAGAATCCGAGTCGCCAAACTGTTATTTGTGATCGCTGCGGGAATCTCTTTCGGGCTGTCCGTCTACCTCTGGTTCAGTGGTCAGAGGGAGGAGGGTCAGTTTGTCGGCCTATGGGTGCCGTCCATCCTGTCGTTGGGCGCGTTGACCTTTTCCAGCCGCGGGAACGCACGGTCATGACCGGGTTCACGATCTTCGTGATCGGCGTGCTCGTGACCGGCACGACCCTGACCGCGGTCGTCCTGGTGGGTATCAGCGAGGCCGCGGATCCGGCGCACAGCCGAGCGGAAGATCTCAGTGACTGGGAGCGGTCGTTCGTGGATCGCGATCGGGCGGACAAGGTCCCCGACCGAGCGACCTCGGACTGACCGCGAGACATGCGCACACTTTCCACGAGGAGCGTGCCTGAGCGCCGCGTGAAATGTCTCATGACACAGGGCACCGATTGGGCTGCCTGGATCCAGGCACACGGCTCATCCAATTGATGAGAAGGTGCGTGGACCAATTCCGGGGGGGACAGCCGCCAGCCTCCGGAATACGGGCTACCACGATAGAGCGGCCCGAGACTCTTCGCGTTGGTCTCTTCTGGAACCTGAAGCCGACACCGAGATCGAAGACCCAGGGGTTGATGTCGACGTCGACATTGTCGAGGGTGCCGTCCGCGGTCTGAGTGTCGGCCGTGGTGGCGAACTGGATGTACTCGAGGTCGCCGTCAACCAGCCATGTGTCGAGCGAGGAAAGCCTCGATGGCGATCATCAGCTCGATCTGTTTGCTCTCGCTGGAGAAGGCGTGCCCCTCGCCTTTGATGAGGTAGAACTCGTACTCCTTGCCGTGCTTTTCAAGCTCGCCGATCAGCTCCTCGGCCTGCTCCTTGTTGACCCTGGCGTCGTTCTCGCCCTGCGCGATGAACAGCGGTGCGCGGATGTTGTCGACGTGGAAGACGGGCGAGGTCTGGTACATCTGCTCGCGGTCCTTCTCGATGTCGCCCCAGCGCTCGTTGATCTGCTCGAGGAACGGCTTCCAGTAGGACGGGAAGCTCCGGTACAGGGTGAAGTAGTTGGAAATTCCCCAGAGATCCAGCCCACAGGCGTAGATCTCGGGGGTGAAGGTCAGTCCCGCCAGGGCGGCGTACCCGCCAAAGCTCCAGCCGAAGATCGCGATTCTGTCGGGGTCGGCGATCCCCTCATGGATCACCATGTGCACGCCGTCCGTGATGTCGTCCTGCATCTTCAGGCCCCACTGTTTGAAGCCCGCCTCGAGGAAGGACTTGCCGTACCCCTCGGAACCCCTGAAGTTGACCTGCAGGACCGCGTATCCACGGTTGGCGAAGAACTGCGTCCTGGCGTCGAACCCCCACGAGTTGCGCCACTGCGGGCCGGCGTGGGGGTGGACGATCACGGGCAAATCTTGGGGCGTGATCCCACGGGGCAGGGTCAGATAGCCGTGGATCGTCAGACCGTCCCTGGCCTCGTACCGGATGGGGCGCATTTCGGCGAGCTCGTGCTCGTCGAGCCACGGCGAGATTTCCAGGAGCTTCTCCAGCGTGTCGGATTCGGCGTCGTAGAGGTAGACGATCCCCGGTTGGTGATCGCTGCTGGCCTCGACGATCATCCGACCGAGGTCATCGGTCGTCGAGGCGAAGACGATCTCGTAGTCTCCGATTCTGCTGCGTAGCGTGTCGAAGAGCTGCTCGAGCTCCTCATCGAAGAACTCGAGCTCTCTCTTCTCCGCGGTGTAGAGGGCGTAGGAGAGTCTCTGCCGGGCGAAGGAGTATTCGAAGTGGTCCCGCTCGTCATCTCCGAATGCGTCGTAGACCGGGTGCTCGAAGAGCACGCGCACCTCCTCGCCCCGCTCCAGGTCGTACTCGACGATGGCGATTTTGTCCCGGCCGATACTCGAATAGGCGTAGACACTCCGATTGTCGGGGGCGAAGTACTGGGGCAGGAAGGTGTCGCCCTTCTCGAGGGGGAGGACCTCCCTGAACTCGTCGCTGGGGCCCGAACGATAGAGCAGACCTCGCGCCTCGGCGATCCTGATCACTCCCTCGTTGTCGCAGATCCAGCTCCTGACGTCGCCCGGGTTCTCGGCGAGCAGGTCGAGCTCACCCGTTGAGATGTTCAACGCGTAGGGATCGAAGGCGTCCGGATCACGTTTGTTCATCGAGATGATGATTGTGTCGGGGCGGTTCCGAAGGGAGCTGATCACATTTGTGGTGACTCCCTCGAAGTCCGTCAGGCAGGCGGTTGTTTTGGTGGCTATGTTCACCCGGTATAGGCGGTAGTTTTCGTCGCCGGCAGTGTCCTGCAGGTAGAGGATGTACCTGTTGTTGCCCCAGAAGAACCGGTAGATGTCCCTCTCGGTGGAGTCCGTCAGCCGGATCTCTGTGGAGTCGACGAGGGTGGTGCCGGATCCTCCGCCCGGATTTCCGATCTCCCGCATGAAGAGATTGAGGACACCTTCGTGGGGACCGACCCAGGCGAGGTGGCTCCCGTCGGGGGACAGCTTGAAGTCGGTCTGCTGCGGGTTCCTGAAGAAGTCCTCGATCGTTATGCGCCGAGCCGGGGCCGTGCGGTCAGTCTCTGTGCCGTGCGTCCCCTCGGATTGGTCGCCGTGGTGACAGCCGAAGGTCAATGCCACGGCCATCGCACCGAGAATCGAGAGAATCGAAGTGGTGAGACGGCTCTTCGTTGTCATCGCACCCCCTTGCCGGATGTCCCTGCGGATCCTGGCGCGTGATCACTGGAAATGAGCTCACTCTGATCGCCACGCCGAATGCCCGTCCCCGGGGTGGACGAATCGGTGCACTAACTCTTTTACGAGCGGTCAGACGCGGCGGTTGCGCCCTGCGGGGAACCGCCCGCTTTCGGCCGGAGGGCGGAGTTGGTGAGCCGGCACCCTCCTGCCCATCTCCCTCCCAAAAGGAACCTGTTCCGGCAGCCGGGATGTGGCCTCATGTAATGTAGCCGGCAAGCGAAACATGGAAGATCTCAAGTTCCGCGGTCATCAACGGACAATTGAATCGATCAGCTCTGCATCACTGCGGACAGTTCTGGCGGCGGTGGTTGCCTGTGTCCTGTCAGTGCTCGCGTGGCCACCGCCGGCAACCGCCTGCACCAACATCCTGGTGACCAAGGGAGCGTCGGCCGACGGGTCGGTGATCATCACCTACGCGTGCGACGGCCGCCTCCGTCCCCATCTCAGACACCGGTCAGAGGCCGATCACGAGTCCGGCTCGTCGCTGGAGATCAAAGACTGGTCGGGGGAGGTTCGGGGGGTCATACCGCAGGTCGAGCACACCTACGCGGTCGTCGGCCTCATGAACGAGCACCAGCTGGCAATCTCTGAGACCACGACCACCGGCCGCGAAAAGCTGGAGAATCCCGAGGGCCTGCTCCACTACTGGGATCTCATGCAGCTCGCCCTGCAGCGGGCGCGAACCGCCCGCGAGGCCATTGGGGACATGACGGCGCTGGTGGCCGAGCACGGCCACCGCTCCACCGCCGAGTCGTTCTCCATCGCCGATGCCAACGAGGTTTGGCTGATGGAAATGGTGGGCACCGGACCGGGTGGTGAGGGCGCCGTGTGGGTCGCCATGCGGATCCCCGAGGGATACATCTCGGCCTATGCCAACGCGCCTCGAATCCGGCAGCTCCCGCCGTACGATCCGGACAGCTGCATCTACTCGGACAACGTTGTTTCATTCGCGGTCGAGCGGGGGTAGTACGACCCGGCGTCCGGGGTGCCGTTCGATTTTGCCGCCGCCTACGACGCCCCGACCCAGCAATCACGGCGTTACACCTCGACCAGGGTGTGGAGCATCTTCCGACGGGCCGCGCCGTCGCTGGACCTCGACCCGGCGTTCCATCGCGGCGAGGGCAGAGCCGAACCCTACCCCCTGCGGATCAGGCCCGACGGCAAGCTGTCGGTGGCCGACGTGATGGCGCTGATGCGCGATCACTACGAGGGCACTCCTTACGACATGACGCGGGGCGTCGACGCAGGTCCGTTCGGCACGCCCAACCGGTGGCGGCCGATGGGGTGGGAGGTCGATGGCGAGCACTACACCTGGGAACGGCCCATCTCGACCCAGCAGACCGGCTTCAGCTTCGTGTCCCAGTCCCGATCGTGGCTGCCCGACGCTGTCGGGGGAGTCCTCTGGTACGGCCTCGACGGCACCCACACCTCGTGCTACGTCCCGCTCTACGCCGGCATCAGCCGTGTCCCGGAGTCGTACACCGTCGGCACGATCAAGCAGTTCTCGTGGGACTCGGCATGGTGGGTCTTCAACTTCGTCGCCAACATCGCAAACCTCAGGTACGCGTACGTGGTGGAGGACGTCCTCGAGGTCCAGCGTGAGCTCGAGGACCGATTCCTGGCGATGCAGCCGGTGGTCGAGCAGGCAGCCCTCGCCTTGGCCGACAGCGACCCCGGCTTGATGACCGCGTATCTCACCCAGTACTCGGTGGATCAGGCGGAAGAGGTGGTGCGGCGGTGGAAGACGCTCGGAGAGCATCTTCTGACCAAGTACAACGACGGCTACGTCGTCGACGGCGAGGACGACTCGGTGGAGCGGGGCTACCCGGAGCCGTGGCTGAGCGAGGTCCTTCGTGCACGTCCCGATCAGTTTCGCGTTGGCGGACCCGAAGTGAAGGCGACGGATCTTCCCTACTGATCGGCCGCGGGCTCGATCCCGTGTCCACCGTCCACCGGACCAGGGAAACACTCGACGGTTTTCGAGAGTTCAAGCTCAGGCGGAGCGGCGCCCGCCGACTGCTGGCGGTGCTGATCCTCGTCCTCGATGTGGGCGGCGGAGCCCCGTCCCGCGGCATCATTGCGCGAATGAGGGCGATCATCGATCGATGGAAAGATGATCACCGGTTCCTGTCCGGGACCGATGACGACCCGATGGCGGCGATGCACGCCCCCAGTGACGTCGTCGTGATCGGCCGCTGCGATTCGACGGGGAGATCGGCTACGGGTACGAGCATGTAGGCTGAGGCTGTGATCGACGTTCTGCTGTTGGCCGACACGCACCTCGGTTTCGACCTGCCTTCGCGGCCGCGGGTGGTGAAGAGGAGACGCGGCCCCGATTTCTTCGCGAACACCCGCCTCGCGCTCGAGCCGGCGTTGCGGGGCCAGGTGGATCTCGTGGTCCACGGCGGTGACCTGCTGTATCGCAGCAAGGTCCCGCCCGGGCTCGTGGCGCAAGCTCTCGAGCCGCTGCTCGAGGTCGCCGACGAAGGAGTGCCGGTGGTGCTGGTGCCGGGCAACCACGAGCGGTCCACGCTTCCCTACCCGATGCTCGCTTCGCACGAGCACCTGCACGTGCTCGATCGGCCGCGAACGGTGGGGCTCGAGCTCGCCGGGACACGGTTGGCCGTCGGGGGGTTTCCGTGTGAACGCGACGAGATCAGGGATCGATTCCAGACGCTCGTTTTCGACTGTGATCTGCTTTCGGTGGACGCCGACATCCGGCTGCTGTGCATACATCAAGCGGTCGAGGGCGCTCGAGTCAAGGGTTTCACGTTCCGGTCAGGCCGTGACATCGTGCGAGGCCGCGACATCCCGGGCGGTGTCGCCGCGGTCCTCAGCGGCCACATTCACCGTGCCCAGGTCCTGAGCAGGGACGTCGCCGGGCGCGAACTCGCTGCGCCGGTCATCTACCCCGGATCGGTCGAGCGGACCAGCCTGGCCGAACGGGACGAGGCGAAGGGCTATTCGATTCTCGAGCTCGAGGCGGACGGGGGAAGAGGTGGCCGTCTCGTTGGGCATGAGTTCCACGAGCTGCCCGCACGGCCGATGATCTCCCTGTCGTTGGACGCCTCGAATCTCACTCCAGGGGAGTTCGAGAACCGCATCCGAGAGGAGTTCGTCGGCCTTCCCGACGACGCTGTGGTCCACCTCCGGATTGAAGGCGGACTGTCGCCGGGCTCGGAGCGGGTGGTCCTTGCGGAGCGGCTGCGTTCGCTCCATCCGCAGTCGATGACGGTAGTCGTTCGTGTACGAGGCCCTAACCGGGCTTCCCGTCGGGGCGGGGCGTGATCAGCGGGCGCGTGTTGACGACAACGTAGAGAGCGAACGCGATCGACCAGAGCACGGCCGAGGATATGAGGGCGGCGCGGGTGAGATCGGCCCGCAGCCATGGGCCGAAGACCCTCAGAAAAGCGCTGCCGGTAATAGCGGCGAAGGCCACGGTCATCATCGACGAGACGTGAAGCGGTCTGCCGGTGTGCCCGAGGGTCACCCGCGCCATCATCCCGAGGGTCAGGGTGCCGATGGCACCGGCGGTGAGCGCGTGGGTGGCGACGCTCGGCTGAATACCAAGACCCGCGGCTGCCGCCGCCTTGAGGAAGAGGCCGAGCCAGATCCACGCGTGTCCCAGGTGAAGCACCCACAGAATCGGCCGGGCAAGCGTCTTTCGAAATCCCCAGTGCAGCGATCGGCCGAGAACCAACAGCCCGGCCACACCTGCCGCGACGGCCATGGCGAACCCACCCGGTGCGATACCTTCCACGAGGGCGACGATGATGACGCCGATGATCGCAGCCGTGCCGAGGCCTGTGCTGTAGCGGACGCTCTCGTCGGCAAGGGCGTTGCGGGTGAAGAGCGGCACGATGCGGCCGGTGATGATGACCATCACGACGACGATGAGGTCGACGGCCACGAGGTCGGTGCGTAGAGACGACTGCGGCAGCAGACCGGAGCTCTTGAGGTGGAGGTGGAGGTCACAGATCCAAAGCAACGGCAGGATTGCGAGCAGGAGGTAGTTACGTCGGCTTCCGGTCAGCAGGAGGGGGATTCCAACGGCGACTGTGAGGGTCGGAATGAAGATGAGATCGGCGAGGCCGGCGATGGCGGCCGTGGCGCCCCCAAAACCGACCAGCCGGCCGATCAACCACAGACAGACGAGGCTCGCGAGGAATGGGCCGCGAGCCGTGGATTTCCCGGTCCAGTTCTCGACTGCGGTCAGGAGGAATCCGCCGACGATTGCCATCGTGAAGCCGAAGACCATTTCGTGGCTGTGCCAGGAGATGCTTTCGAGACCCGGCTCACCGGACATCGGCTCCTGGTAGGTGAAGGCCCACCAGGGGATCAGGAAAGCAGCCCACGCTCCACCGATCAGAAAGAACGGCCGGAACCCCTTCTGGAAAAAGACGTGCTGAAGCATGCGCCGATCGTACACCAATCGGTGACAGCAACCGTGAGGCTAGAATGGCCCGCGACATGGACCTGGAGCCGTCCGAAAACCGCGTCGAGGATCGGTGCCCCAACCACTCGGCCACGTTGAAGGGTTCCTACTGCTCCTCGTGTGGGCAGCGGCAGGTCGACCTCGATCAGCCGTTCCGCGAGCTGACCGGCGAGGCGATGAAGTCGTTTCTGTCCTTCGACGCCCGCATTCTGAGGACGCTGTGGCCGCTCGTCAGGCGACCCGGTCTCCTGACTGTCGAGTTCCTGGCCGGTCGTGGCGGTCGGTACGTGCACCCCTGCAAGCTCTACTTCGCCTTCAGCGCGCTGCTCTTTCTGGGGCTCGCGCTGTGCGGGTACATGGTGGTCCTGCTGCTCGGCTACCTGGTCGCGCTGATCGTGACGATGACCTTGACGCTGGCGCTCACCGCGGTGACGGTCTGATAGAGGTCGATGGGGCGCACGTGCTCGGGGCGAGGTGAGCCTCTCGAGCTGCGCGTTCAATCGCCCTTTGGAGGTACTCTCGATCGCAAGTGGCCGCCTGGCAACCACTTGTGATGGTGAGATATTGACCGCTCTGGGGTGCCACCGTCATCCGATCTCGATGTCGGTGTCAGCCGAGGAAACGGCGCCGTTGTACACGGGTTCCGCATCTCGCGGTATCAAACGAGGCGATGCCGAGACATGAAGCGGTACGTGGCACCGGGGGCGATTACCGGGTGTCCTTTCGGTGTGTGTCCGTCGCACCGCTCGGATTCCGACCCTCCACGGCGACGACTCGATCTCCTTCCCTGACAAACCTGATTCTGAAGCGGTCGTTCTCATCGAACATGAAGACGTCGTCTGCCATCGGAAGCATTTTCATCTTGGACCGCCCCTCTCGCTGGTAGAAAAGGGAGCCGTCTTCCAGAGTGATCGTCCGGGGACCGTAGGTTCCGACGTAGGATTGCAGCGCTTCGTCGTCGAGAGTCACGGGATGAAGCGCGGTTTCGTAGACTTCATGGTACCACTCATGGTAGGCCTTGATATGCGGCGGGTTCTCCCTCTCAGACAGGCTCTTGCTGGCCATCCCCAGCGCCGTCTCCAGAGCCCTGTCGCGGGGTACTTTGACATCGGGCTCGACGCCGACCTCTTCCCAGTTCGAGTGCGTGATGGGGTTGACGGCCCGCGCGAACGGCAGGCTCATCATGAATCTGTCGGTGAGAATGACGAACTTGTTGTCGTGGCCGCCGCCGCCCGTGGTTTCTCCGACGATTGTGGCCCGCTCCATGCTCTTGAGGTTGTAGGCAAACTCCTCGGCGGCTGAGAATGTGTTCTGGCTGGTCAACACGTAGAGATCGGTCCCGATCAGCCTCTTGCCCGGAAGATAGGTGTACGTCCAATACTGAGTCAGCTTTTCTCTGTCTCGGTAGGTGAATGAGTTGAGATGCTTGCGGGGATTGTCGAGAAAGAAACTGCAGAGAAACTGGACCATCTCCGGGGATCCTCCGCCGTTCGATCTGAGGTCGATGATCAAGGCGTCGGTGTTGGCCAGAAGGCTCATCGCTCCTATGGCGACGTCGTAGG
>JBFELO010000022.1:0-44178 GCA_041552055.1 Candidatus Sulfomarinibacteraceae bacterium
AAGTCGATATCGAAGCGCCTTTCCAGATGCTGGTTACCACTTTGGGTTACGATGAATATCGGGGCGTTACAGCCGTGGGGCGCATCTATGCCGGATCGCTCACCGTTGGTGAGCCGGTAGCTCGTGCGCAGCCGCACCGTGGTGGTCTCCGGGTAGGTGTCGGAGAAGCGTTTGAAATGCCCGGGCCGCGCGCCGCGGAAGCCGTAGATCGCCTGGTCCGGATCACCGATGGCGCAGACGCTTCGACCGTCAGGTGACAGCAGACCGACCAGCGCCGCCTGGACGTCGTTGACGTCCTGGTACTCGTCGACGCAGATCGAGCTCCAGCGCGTCGCCAATCGCGAGCCGGCCATTGGATCGGTCGCGAGCAACTGGTAGGGCCGCAGCACCAGGTCGTCCACGTCGACCGCCTGGCGCTCCTCCAGCAGATCCTGGTAGCGGGAGATCACCGACAGCAGCTGCGGCTCCTCGGTCATCACCTGCCACGGATCGCACGACTGCTTGGCGAGGCTGATACGGGTTACCAGATCGCGCACCTCGCGCTCGGACGGCTGGTGGTTTGCAGCCTGGCGAACGATTTCGACCCGCCCGTGATCATCGACGACCTCGGGCCGCGTTCCGGTCAGCTCGATCAGCATCGCCAGACCGAGGCTGTGGAACGTGGTCACGAGCGGGGCGGTGTCGGTCGCGCCCGGCACCTGGCGTAGAATCCTCGACGCGAGCTCGTTTGCGGCCTGGTTGGTGAAGGCGATCGCGAGGACTTTTGCAGGGTCCGTGCCGCCGCTCTGTACCTGAAAGGCGATGCGTTCGACGAGCGTGCGCGTCTTGCCGGTCCCCGGGCCGGCGACGATGAGGAGTGGTCCCGGCGCCTCCACCGCTGCGCGCTGGTCCTCGTCCAGTTCGACGCTGGAATCCGCTGCCGTCCGATGACGAGCCACCTTTCGTTTCCCAGGTGCGCTGCGGGTCGGTCGCGACTCCCGCGCCGGGGACGGTGCGGGCGTGGTCGTCGGTACGGCTGGGAAGAACGCGAGCTGGCCGGCGAATCGATCGCGTTCGCCGGGAGCGAAGACCTCCACCGTGCCGAACTCACCGTCATAGCCGGCGGCGATCATGAGCTCGCCGGTCCGGACCCGGCGCACCGCCTCTGCGAGAACCGGACCGGCGACTCGAGCGACATCCTCGAGCGGCAGGTCACGGAGGATGACGACCTCCGGCCCGAGCTCGGACAGCAGTCGGCAGACCTGGGTCCGAACCCGCTTGCTGGTGGCTCCGACCCCGAGCACCTGGGAGACTGTCTCGTCCAGCGGCACCAGCCGCTCGAACTCCGCCATCCCCTCCGGCTGGGCCCCCTCGTCCCGGTCGGCGAGCTCGAGCACCCGGCTCATCACACCTACCGTGATCAGGCCGCCGCACTTGGGACAGCGGCCGTCGAGTCGGCGGGTCTCCTCGGGCTCGAGCCGGACGCCGCACTTTCGGTGGCCATCGAGGTGGTACTTGCCCTCCTCGGGGTAGAACTCGATGGTGCCCAGGAAACCCTCGCCGCTGGCCAGCGCCCGGTAGAGCGGCTCGTAGCCGAGCTCGATGTCGAGCAGGTTGGCCTCGCGTCCGACCGTGCGCGTCGAGTGGGCATCGGAGTTGGACACCAGGGTGAGGCGGTCGAGGCCACTGACGCGCCAGTTCATCGGCGGGTCAGACGACAGTCCGGTCTCTGCCGCGAAGATGAAGCCCGCCAGGTCGCCGAAGCACTCCTCCAGCGAGTCGAAGCCCGACTTGGAGCCGAGCATCGAGAACCACGGCGTCCAGATGTGGGCCGGGATCAGAAACGCGAGCGGGTCGGTCTCGAGCGTGATCTCGAGCAGGTCGCGCGCGTCGAGTCCGAGTATCGGCCGCCCGTCTGACGCCAGGTTGCCGATGGTCGCGAGGCGGTCTGTGAACCGGCGGGCCGCCTCCAACGAGGGCAGGAAAACCAGGTTGTGGTTCTTGCGGACCTTTCCGTCCTTCTTGTAGATATTGCTGATCTCCACCTGGAGGACGAATCGAACCTCGCCGCCACAGGCCCCAGGGAGGCCCTCTTCGGCGGCTCCGGCCAGCTCGGGGCGGAGCCTGAACAGCCCCTCCTCGGCCGGCTCCAGCGACGTCTCGATCTCCGTCATCAACCCCGGGTGGGTGACGTCACCGGTGCCGACGATCGTGATGCCCTTTTCCAATGCGGCGCGGTACAGGCTGCCGAAGTCGAGGTCACGACTGGTCGCTCGCGAGAAGCGCGAGTGGAGGTGCAGGTCGGCGATGAGGGGCACCCATGGATCATACCCGGATCAATTCACTTCGTGAATTCATGAGGACGATCCCTGGAGGATTGGCGCGGATTGTCACCGTTCCCCTTCCCGTTCCCGTACCCGAGTGGAATACTGAGACAGGCATCGAACCCACTATATTTCAGTTGTTTAAATTGGCAGGAGGGAGACCGCCGTTGTTGTTGGAACGGGCAGGGGGGCGGGTACGACGAGAAGACCGACTCGAGGGAATCGGCAGGATGACGGCTACTGTTGCGGGGTGAGCAGCGATGCGAGATCCGCGGCCCGCGCGGCGATCTCGCGGTCTCCGACCTCGGCGGCCGCCTCCGAGAGACGCACCGCGGCGCGGCGGTCGATGGGGTCACGGCGCAGCTCCTCAAGGAAGGCTGCAGCCGCCGCATCGGCGTCGTCCAGCAGCAGCTGAGCGAGACCGATATTCCTCCACGCTCCCTGGATGTTCGACTGCAGATGCACCGCCCTGTCGAGGTGGACCAGCGCCCGCGCCGGCTCGCGTCGCCGCAGATGCTCGGCACCGAGGTTCAGATGGACCGAGCTGGCCGCGGGGTCGATATCGACCGCCTGATGAAGAACGGTCAAAGCATCATCGCTTTGCCCGCTCAGGCCGAGTCCAAGGCCCAGGGAGTTGAGCGCCATGACCGACTCGGGTTCGAGCTCGACAGCGCGGCGGGAGGCCTCGACGGCTTCGTCGAGCCGTCCCTGCTGGCGCAACGCCTGGGCCAGGCTGACCAGCGGACGAGCGCTGGACGGCTTGAGGGCGACTGCCTGCCGCAGCAGTTCCTCGGCTCTGACGGCTCTCCCCTGGCGCAGCTCGACGTTGCCCCGCCACCACAGGGCAAAACCGTCCGCGACCTCGGGCGCCGCTGGCTCCAGCCCCGGAGGGTGCAGCGGGAAACGGTCCATCGTCGGCAGGCCGAGCGAGGCCTCGACTTCGGGGACCAGCAGTCGTGCGATCAGCTCGTGACCGGTGTCGGAGGGGTGGCAGTAGTCGAGGAACTCCTCCTTGCCGGGTATCCCGTCCGCGGCGGCCGAGGCGAACGCTCGTTCAAGGTCGACCAGCACGACCCCGGCCGCCGCGGCAGCGTCGCGCACCGCGGCGTTGAGCGCCGTCGGCGCCCGGATCGGCGTGGGGTCGTCGTCGCGGGCGCGCGTGTACAACACCCCGGCAGCCTCGGAACGGCCGAAGCGATGCTCGAGCCGAGCGGCATCGAAGGCGAGTGCGGCGTAGCCCGGGTCGAGCTCCAAGGCGGCCTCCAGCTCACGGGCGGCGGCCTCATCCCTGCCGTCGGCCACGAGTGACCGCGCCCGGGCGATGTGGAGGGCGATGTCGAGCACGGTGAGAGGCGTGAGATCGGGAGCCATCGCCGAGTTCTCGGGTCGCCAGTCGGCGAGGTTGCTGGCCACCGTGCACAGCACCGGTGTGGCGCCTCCCTCGCGCACCAGGCGCACGATCTCGGAGAGGTTGGCGGATAGGCGGTCCGCCGCCCCGGTGACGTCATGTCCCTGCACCGCGCGCACCTCGCGCCGCCGAACATCGATCCCGAACTCGGAGTCTCCGGTTCGAGGCGTCGCCGGCAAGGCGGGTGTCAGCAGGCGCTCTCCCAGCCGGTACATGGCGAGGCGTCGGATCGGGCGCAGCGCGGCGTCGAGGGCGCCGCCGGGCTCACCGAGCCGCGCCACGTTGGCCTCCACGAACTCGTTGTGTCCGGTGTAGATCACCACGACGTCCGGCCGGTAGGTCATCAGCTGGGAGGCGAGCAGTCGCAACCGTCCGCTTCCGTAGGACATGCCGCCCTGGTTCACGACGTACACCTTGCGGTCGGGATGGGCGGTGCGCAGCGCCCCTTCCATCCGGGCAGGGAAGGCGAACTCGGCCCCGTGGGGGTAGCCGTACACCGAGGAGCCGCCGAGAACGAACACGAGTGCGGACTCTTCCGGCCGATCGACCGGAAACCGCTGATTGGTGAACGAGTGTCTCCTGGCGGGGTGGACGACCCATGTCTCGCGCCCGCCCGCATCCCGATCACGGACGAACGGAGGCACCGAAAACGAGAACCCGTCGCTGGGGCTGGAGGCCGGGGGCAGCACTCCCTGGATGGCGATGGCCGCCAGTTCGACCGCCGTGACCAGCCCGACGCCCAGCAGGAGCAGCCCCAGCCGCGGCCACCACGACCGCCCAGTCGTGAGACGCGTCACTGTTTCACCCGGCCTTGGAACAGCATAGTGAGAGACTTGAAATCCCTAAGAATCAGTCGGTTACGACCCACATTCTGATTCTAGCACGGACCTGATGAAGCGGCCTCTCGGGGTCCGGTCCGGCCGCAGCAGATTACGCGGGAACCGTGCGGGCTCGATTGACCCGTGCCCTCCGTCATGGTATCCCTGCCGCTGCCACAGCCGGACGTACGAGGATCTCGAAGGAGTCGATGCCGTGGTTGACTCCCGGCCACCGTTTACCTGCGACGAGGCGGAGCGTCTCGTCCGCGAACGCTACGGCATCGGTGGCCGGGCAGCGGAGCTGGTCGCCGAGTTCGACCGCAACTTCCTGATCGAAGCCAACCGTGACCGTCGGTTCGTGCTGAAGATCTCACCCACTGACGCCGACGAGTCGGTGGTCCGCTGTCAGATCGAGGTGTTGTCCTTCCTGTCCGTGACGGCCCTCGCCCATCTCTTTCAGAAGGTGCAGCCAACCGCCGATGGTTTCGATCTGGACGCCGTGAGTTCCGCCGGGGGCTCTCGCCACTGGGTGCGGCTGTTGACCTTTCTTCCAGGTCACGCGCTCGCCGACCTGACGACACGCCCGGACCGCCTGTTACGGCGCGTCGGGGAGACGCTGGCGCGGCTCGATCAGACACTGCTGGCCTTCGATCACCCGGGAGCCCACCGCGACACCCCCTGGAACCTGGCGTGCACGCTGCGGCTTGCCCCGCTCGCAGACCACATCGTCGAGCCCTCGCGGCGTGATCTCGTTCTGCGGCTGTTGGACCGATTCCGCCGGCAGGCGGCGCCCCGGCTGGACCGCCTGCCGCGGAGCGTCATCTACAACGACGCCAATCCTCACAACATCCTGGTGAGCGATCTCGAGCCATCGGCGGCACGACTGTGCGGGCTGATCGATTTCGGCGACATGGTGTACACCGCCACGGTCTGCGAGCTGGCCATCGCCTGTGCGTACGTCATGCTGGGCAGGGACGACCCGCTGGCGGCAGCGGTGCCGGTGGTCGCCGGCTACGACGCGCTGCGGCCGCTGGCCGAGGTCGAACGCCTGCTGCTGTACGACCTCATCGTGGCGCGGTTGTGCAGCAGCGTACTGATGTCGGCCGGCGCGAGGGTGACCGAACCCGACAACGAGTACCGGCTGATCTCGAGCGAACCGATATGGGAACTCTTGGAGGAGCTCGCGATGATCGATGCCGACGAAGCTGGCGAGCGACTGCGGCAGGCGTGCGGAGGATCGGCCGCGAGGAACCGAAGCTCTGCCGACATCCTGGCCGTGCGTCGCCGCCACCTCGGGCTGAACCTCAGCGTGTCGTACCACGAGCCGCTCAAGATCGTGCGCGGCGAGGGGCAGTACCTGTTCGACGACGCTGGACGCCGGTATCTCGATCTGGTCAACAACGTGTGCCACGTGGGTCACTGCCACCCCCACGTGGTGGCAGCGGGGCAGCGCCAGATGGCGGTGCTCAACACCAACACACGCTACCTGCACGACGGTCTCGCCGAGTACGTCGAGCGCCTGACCGCGACCTTCCCGGAGCCCCTCTCCGTATGCTTTCTGGTGTGTACCGGCAGCGAGGCGAACGACCTCGCACTCCGGCTCGCCCGGGCCCATACCGGCAGACGTGAGTTGATCGTCCTCGACCACGCCTATCACGGCAACTCACCTACCCTGGTGGAGATCAGCCCCTACAAGTGCGAGGGACCCGGGGGCGAGGGGCTGGCGTCGCACGCCCACAAGGTGGCCATGCCGGACCCGTATCGCGGCAGCTATCGCGGACCCGACACGGCCGCCCGTTACGCCGCACTGGTGGCGGAGGCCGTGGCGGCGTTTTGGAAGCACGGCGCCGGTGCCTTCATCGCGGAGTCGCTGATTGGCTGCGGCGGCCAGATCGTGCTGCCCGACGGCTACCTCGAGGCGGCCTACCGGGCGGTTCGGTCCGCCGGGGGGGTGTGTATCGCCGACGAGGTCCAGGTGGGGTTCGGACGGGTAGGAAGCCACATGTGGGGGTTCGAGACCCAGGCCGTGGTGCCCGACATCGTCACCCTCGGCAAGCCGATTGGTAACGGGCATCCGCTGGCAGCGGTCATCACCACACCGGAGATCGCGCGTTCGTTCGCCACCGGCATGGAGTACTTCAACACCTTCGGGGGCAACCCGGTCTCGTGCGCCATCGGGTGTGCCGTCCTGGACGTGATCGAACGCGAGCAGCTGCAGCTGCGCGCCGCCGAGGTCGGTGCGGCGCTCATGGCGGGGCTGCGCCGCCTGCAGGGGGCCCACGATCTGATCGGCGATGTGCGCGGTCTCGGCCTCTTCGTCGGCGTCGAGCTGGTACGTGACCACCAGACCTTGACGCCCGCCGGCAGGGAGGCCGACAGGATCTTGGAGGCGATGCGTGAGAGGGGCTTTCTGCTCAGCACCGACGGACCGGACCACAACGTCCTCAAGATCAAACCGCCGCTGGTAATTCAACGGGAAGATGTTGACGAGATGGTGGCCGCACTCGACGCTGTTTTGGCGTCGGTAGGATGACCGAGGACCGACCCGCTTCGCGGGCTCGGCGTGATGGGAGGCGGGACGCATTCGGCGGCAGCGGCTGGTGTGGGGTGCCGTCTTTGACGATGTTGGGAGCCCGTCACCGGTGTGGGACGGCCCGTTGGGTCTAAGGGGGCTTCTTCGGGATGCGAGTCCGGGAGAGACGGCCTTGGGTGTCAGGCAGCCGAAGCGAACGAGACCGTGCTGACCGGGCTTCCACTGGAAGCGCGTCGGGGAGAGGGCGCGTCAATATGGAGTTCAGTGTTCAGATTTCAGGCCGCGCCCACTCGAATGCCAGACGCGAACCCAGGCTCTCGGAAGCCGGTTCCCGGACCCTGGACGGGCGGGCGGTCGAGCGGCCAACGACCAGCGACGGTCGGGCAGGAACCATGACGATGACGACGAAGGCGAAGATGAAGACGAAGTCGAAGAGTGGGCGGGTGCGGGCGTCACGCCCCAAAAGCCACCACGCCCACATGCCCTCAACAAGCCCCGGGGCGGGAGGGGGTCCTGTGACCAGTGACGAGCGACCAACGACGTGGGGGTGGGCCGGGTATGATCGACCTGCGGATCAGTGCGACGGCTCGATCAGTCGGCCGATGACCTCGGCCGCCTCTCGCAGATCATTCACCACGTGGTCGGGGCGAATCCGGCCCTCGCGCTCGAACCGGGCGCCGTGACCTGTGCGGACGAGCAGGGTGGTGGCGCCGATCGCCTGGCCCATCTCGATGTCTCGAGGTCGATCGCCGACGACGAAAGCCTGAGTCGGGTCGAACGAGAGCTCGACCGACGCCCGTTCCAACAGACCGGTGCGCGGCTTGCGGCACTCGCAGCCGTCCTCCGGTCGGTGCGGGCACCAGTAGACGCCGTCCAACAGGACTCCATGCGCCTCGAGCTGGCGTGCCATCTCGTCGTGGATCGCGGCCACGGCGTCGCTGTCGACGATACCTCGACCGACGCCGGACTGGTTGGTGACGACCACCAGGCCCAAGCCGAGCTGGGCGAGTCTGCGCATTCCCTCGGCGGCCCCGCCGATCAGCTCGAACCCGGCCGGGTCCGCCAAGAAGTGCCGGTCGACGTTGATGGTGCCGTCCCGATCGAGGACCACGAAGCGGCGCCGCTGCATCCCTCGTTCCGATCCCGCCGCTACCGTGCTTCGGCGCCGAGAGTCGCGAGGGACTGCTCCACGGCTCCGGCGACACGGTCGATCTGGCCGTCGCTCAGCTCGGGATAGGCCGGCAGGTGGAGCACCTCGCGCTCGGCACGCTCGGCGTTCGGGAAGCTCACCTCGCCGTCGAGCAGGCCGCTGCAGTCGCGCATGTAGTGGTGCTTGGTGTCGACGCCGCGCTTCAGCAGCTCTCGGGCGACCCGTGTCATCTTGGGAAACAGCGCCGTGACCAGCATGTAGTTGGAGTCCACGGCGGGGTGGTCGTTGCGCTGGAAGCGGACCGTATCGCCGAGCCGATCCATCAGGCCACGGGCGTGTGCGACCCGACGGTCGAGCAACCGCTGCGAGGTGTTCATCTGTCGCAGGCCGAGGTTCGCCTGATAGTTCGTGAAGCGGCCAAGGCGTCCCTGCATCGTGACCTCGTCGCGCTGGTAGCCGGACGCGAAGCGTTCCCCCTCCTCGCCCTTGCCCTCGAGGAGCCGCAGCGCGGGATAGACCCCGAGGTTGAACACGAGTGGGTTGGTCACGGTCGCCTCGAAGGTCGTCTTGAACAGCCGTTTCGAGAGCCACGACAGGTTCTTGTTCGGCTCGGAGCGGGCGACCTCGCGCACCCGCCGGGCGATCTCCGGGTCCGCGATGGTGACCATCCCACCGCCCATGGTGTTGATCGGCTTGGAGGTCTCGAAGCTGAAGTAGCCGAACGATCCCCACGCCCCGGCCCTGCGGCCGTCCACCGAGGCACCGAAGCAATGGGCGCAGTCCTCGATCAGGATCGCGCCATGGGCTTCGGCGATCTCGACGATCTCGCGGATCTGACACGGCACGCCGTACAGGTGGGTGGCGATCACCACCCGGGTGCGGTCGGTGATGGCGGCGGAGAGCGCGGCCGGGTCCATGCCCAGGGTCTCGAGCTCGCAGTCGACCAAGCGGAGCTCGAAGCCGAGCGACTTGGCGAGGTGAGGAACGACCGGGTAGCCGAACGCCGAGCAGATGACCTCGGCTCCCGGCTCGAGGCCCAGCGCCGAAAAGATGAAGCTCAGACCGGCGCGGCCCGAAGGGACGGCGACGGCCTCTGGGGCACCGATGAAGTCGGCGAAGGCACGCTCGAGGCGGTCGACCTCGCCCCCCTCCCACAACGTACCGGTGATCAGACCCGAGATCGCGCGCAGCCAACCTCCGCGCGGCACGTGGATGCGCTGTCTGGCGATGGCCACTCCGTTCTCCTTTAAGCATCGGGGTCGTGGCACCCGAGAGGCAGGTTGCGGCACCACCGCAGGTCCCGGATCGCCCATCACCCCGCGTGCGACGGGTGATTATACCGAGCCCACGTCGCCGGTATCTCCGTACGAGGGGGCGGCCGGCGCCTGCGGCGCTGCACGTGCTCGGGGAGAGATGGCTTGAGGAACGAGGCCGTGAGATCGATGCGCTCGGTGAAGTCAACGCGCTATTCTGCCGTCGCGATGGGCGGGCGTGCCGGGCATGACGTTTCGAGGTCGCCGATTCCCGCGAATATCGTGTGACGCCGAGGCCTCGAAACGTCCATGCCGGGCTCCCGCGGGGAGCGCCCCGGGGAGAGGTCGCGTCGAGGGAAGACAGAGCCGCGACATGATGCGGCTTCGGCGCTCAGGCATTGCCATCAAGCCGACGATCGACAGGGTCGACAGGTATCCTCTGCAATGTGCGCAGCACATTGCACTACGGGGCGCGCACAACCAGATACACGTGGTCGCCTGTGCGCAGCTCCCGCACGACCCGTGCCCGCCACCCCGCCTCATCGCCAGCGAAAATCGTGTCGGCCTCCCGGTCGTGGACCAGGACGAGCGATTGCGGGTGCTGTCGGAGGAACTCGACCACCTGGGCCTGGGTCTCCAGCAGCTCGACCATGGAGCCCGTGTAGTAGCCGAACGCGCCGCGCTTTCGCACCCCCATCGCCCGGCGGGGGTGGACCATGGCAAAGGTGGTGCCGGCGCCGATCTGGTCGCTGATCCACCGGCTCTGGGGTCTGTAGGTCTTGGTCGGGTCGAACGTGGGCATCACCCACGCCTGCAGCGCCACGTATAATGCCACGTGCACCGCCGTGACGCGGACGAGCGCGGTGGTCGGCCCCATCCGGCGCCACGTCAGTCCCAGCCACAACGCCGCCGCGAGCAGCAATACCCCGGTGCCGATCAGCGGCACCCACAGCAGGTGCGCCACCTCGACCTCCTGCGGGTTGAGCTCGAGCCGTTCCACGATCGGCTCGAAGGTGACGCCGATCGTGACGAACGTGAGCCCGAGTGCGACGAAGGTGATGGCGATGCCGGCGGTCCACGCGCGCACCGGCTTCGAGCTCGGGGCCTCCGGCTCGGGCGGTTGCTGGATGACTGCCTCCAGCCACGGTGCCAGCAGCAGGGCGATCGCAGGATAGGCCGGCAGCAGGTACAGCTGTCGCTTGGTCACGGCGAGCGACAGGAACACGAAGAACGCGCCGAGCCACCACAGCGCCAGCTGGACCCTGCGATCCCGTCGCCAGGCCGTGCGCCAGACCCACCAGATCGCGGCGGGAACCAGCCACGACCACGGCCACAGGTCGCTCCAGAAGTTCATCAGGTAGTACGTGATCGGTCGCTCGTGACCGCGGAACCCGCTGAAGAAGCGTTGGAAGTTCTGGGCGTAGAGCTCGTGCAGGATGTTGTCCGCGCCCATGGCGCGGGCGCACGCGACGAACCACGGCAGATAGACCGACAGCGCCACGATCGACAGCGGTGCCAGCTCGAGCAGTCGGCGCCACTCGCGCCGCGAGCCGTGCCACAGGGTCAGGACCAGTCCCGGCAGCAGCAGGCCCAACGGGCCCTTGGCGAGCATCGCGAGGCCGAACGACGCGAAGCCCGCGATCCGAAGCCACGTTCGTGGACGTTCGCCGACACCCTCGGCGTAGAGGAAGAGACCGGCCGCGATGAACAGCGTGAACAGCACGTCGGGCCGGTAGCCAATCGCCTGGAGCACGAACTGGAGGGCGGTGAGCACGACCAGGCCGGCCCACAGGCCGGCGCGCGGGCTGAACCAGCGGGTTCCCGCCGCACAGGTGAGAGCCACGGTCGCGACGGCGGTGAGGGCGTTGGGGAGGCGAAGGGTGAACGCCGACATGGTGCCGAAGACGTGGGACGAGACCGTGCCGACCCAGTAGATCATCGGCGGGTAGTCGACCCAGATGGTGCCCATCCGCCGGGGCGCGATCCAGTCACCGCTGAGGAACATCGCCCGACATACCTCGGCGATGTCGAGCTCGTCCGGGTACCAAAGATCGCGCAGGCCGAGAAACGGGATGTAGAGCAGGACCCCGAGACCGATCAGCAGCAGGATTCGGTAGCGGACCAGCGGCGAGGAAGACTCGGGGTTGGACATCGGACGAAATCCGCGCGCACCCTATCACACCCGACACGGCGTACGGCCGACCACCAGGCGCGTTGACACTGATCCCGCAGGATCTCTACCATGGCGCGTCATGCATGCGAATGGCCCCACGACGGAGCACCGCGCCGGGCCGGAGGCCGTCAAGGGCGCGGG
This sequence comes from Candidatus Sulfomarinibacteraceae bacterium, assembly GCA_041552055.1. GTDB lineage: Bacteria > Acidobacteriota > Thermoanaerobaculia > Thermoanaerobaculales > Sulfomarinibacteraceae > JBFELO01. The sequence continues at coordinate 11,780 of JBFELO010000022.1, forward strand.
TGAGGGAGGCAGCGCTCACTCCGATCTGTCGCCGCGCGACCGAATAGGCCCCCGCTCGGAGGCGGCCTCGGTGCCCTCGTGGTACCGCTTCGCTCGCCTGACCGGCTTCCTGCTGCTGGCCGCGGTCACGGTGTACGGCGTTCAGCGATTCCTGACCGGCGACTGGCAGGCGGTGACCGATTACTGGATGGGCAAGCTGCCGCTGCTTGTGCTGATTCTCGTGCTCGCGCTGCTCGACATGACGCTCGAGGCGTTGGCCTGGCAGTGGGTGTACGAACGTTTTGCGCTGCGCGCGCGTGATCTCCGAGGTTTCGGAGTCGCGCTGTCCGCCAACGCCGGCCTGCTGCTGCCCGCTCAACTCGGGCGACTGATCCGGCCCGACGACATGGTCAAGCTCGGCCGGGGGAGTCTTGGAGAGTGCGTCAAGGCCGAGGCTGCCGTCTTCGTGTTCGACGCCCTGTCGGTGGTGTCGCTGCTCGCCGGGGTGGTGGCGTGGCGGATCCACCCCGCTCTGGCGCCGGTGGCCATTGGCGCCGCGATCACGGTTCTGCTGTTCCTCGGCAACCAGGTGGCGGAGCGGCTCGCCGGGACCAAGCTGGGTCTGCCTCGGCACTTCTGGTGGAGCTGGCAGAGCGTGGCCATCGTGCTCGTGCAGATGACCGGCTGGGTCGCCAACGCGGTGGCGTTTTACGTGCTCGTGTCACATCTGCCGGGCAACTTCACCCTGTGGGACGCCCTGTTCATCGCTCCGGCGTCCTCGGTGATCGGCCTGGGCACCGGCATGCCGGGCGGGATCGGCGCCACCGAAGGCCTGCTCGGGACGGCGCTGCAGTTCAACCAGGTGCCGCCGGAACACTTCGCCATGGTGGTGGGAGCGTTCCGCGTGGTGACGTTCTGGATCCGGCTGCCGATCGGCTGGATCGCGCTGACCTTCGCGCGACGGTCGACAGCCTTCCCTGTCGAAACCTCGGAAGATGCGTCGGACAGCGACGGCGAAGATCTCGCGTGACGCAGCAGGAACATCTCTGATCGGAGGATCGAGCGCAGATGTCGAAGGCTGAAGACGGCGGATCGCCGCCGGGCACGACCTACCAGTTCACCGTGATCCGGGAGAAGATGCGCCGGCACCCGGGTCCGGTACTCGACTTCGCCCTCGGCCGGCGGCGGCAGCTGCCGCCGGAATGGCTGGAGACCTTCGTGCGGGAGCACGCGCCGCTGGTGCTGCGGCGTCGGCGGGACGACGAGCTCGAGGCGTTTGTCGACGGGGCTGCGGGCATGCTCGGGGCCGTGTACGGCGTCCGGGTGGCCCCCCGCCAGATCCTGCCGGCACCGAGCGGCCGCGCCGCGATGGCCGCCCTGGCCACGACCCTGATCGCGCCCGGTGACGGGGTGCTGGTCACCGAGCCCGGCTACCCGGCGTTCGCCCGCATCGCGGCCCAGGCACATGCCCGATTGATGGTCGCACCGCTCGACCCGTCAGCAGGTTTCGCACCCGACCTGGAAGGGCTGTCCGCTGACGAAACCGTGCTGCGGCTGGTCGCGCTCAACTACCCCAACAACCCGACGGGCACGGTGCTCTCCAGGGCCGCGTTCGAGGCGCTGGGTCGTCACGTCGCTGCCGACACGGTGCTGTACAACGACGCCATCTATGGACCGCTGACCCATCATCGTCCGCCGTGGTCCCTGCTGGGGTACGATTTCTCGGAAGGCAACGTGGCCGTTGTCGAGCTGCACTCGCTCGGCAAGCTGTTCGCGCTCGGTCCGCTAGGCGTGGCATTCATGGTCGGGCCGGAGGAGCCGATCGATGCGATCCGCCGTTTCAGCGACTTCTCCTGGAGCCAGCTGAGCTCCCTCCAGGTGCGGGTGGCGACGAAGTGCCTCGACGACTGGCAGTACGTCGCCGTGGTGCGGGACGGACTCGCCGGCCGACTGGAACGGCTCCGCGCGGTGGTCACCGCACTCGGGTTCGAGGCGTATCCGACCGATGCGGGGATGTACCTGCTGTGCCGCGCGCCGGCGGCGGTCGGCGACCGCCAGGCTGCGAGCGCTGCCGAGGTCGCCGAGATCCTGCTCGAGGAGCACGGTCTCGCGGTGGCGCCGTGGGACGTGGGGGATCACTCCTACATCAGGTTCTCCGCGCAGTACCGGGACGAAGACCTCGATACACTGTCGGAACTGGGCAGCGGTTCGAGGTTGGTCTCGAGTTGAGCAATTCGCTTCGCGAATTGCCGTGGAGTGGCAAGGCACTGCGCAGAGCACGTGCGATGGGACCTCTCGCAGCCAGTACGCGCCTTGAAACTGCCGGGAATCCGATGGCGCTGGGTGGACGCAGGGCGCGTGGTATCAACTGCGATTCGCGCAGCGAATCGCACTCGCCACGCCGCAGCCTCCGACCCTTGGGTATGGCGGGCGCCGCCTTTGATAATGTTGGGAGCACCGTCACCGGGGTGGGACGGCCCGTCAGGTCCCAACATTGTCTCAGGGGGCTCACTCGGGAAACGCGTCCGGGAGAGATTGCCTCGGGTGTCAGGCAGTCCAAGCGAACGACACAGCGATGATGACTCCCGCGGCGAGCGCACCGGGGAGAGGTCGCGTCAAAGGTACGAAATCGTTGCGAAAAGGGACCGGGCGGGCTAAGAATCCAGTATCCAGCATCGCTTGGATTACTCTGCGGCTCGCCTCCGCGCCTCGTACACCCGGCACGCCAGCTCGAACACCTGCTCGACCGAGATCTTGGCCATGCACACGTTATCGGTGCAGGCGGACTGGCGATCGTTGAAGGCGTTGACGCACGGGCTGCAGGCGATGCCCGACCACAGCACGTGGCTGCGGGGTGTGCGGGGGCCGAAGACCGCCGGGGCCTCCGGTCCGAACAGGGAGATCACGTCGATCGGCGTGACCGTGGAGTAGTGACCTGGACCGCTGTCGTTGGTGACCATCAGCTCGGCCAGGCAGTAGAGCGCGAACAGCTGGGGGAGGGATGTGCGACCGGCCAGGCTGACGCAGCGGTCGGAGGCGATCTCGTCCACCAGCGCGGCCGCCTCGACGGCCTCGTCCGGCGCCCCGGTGAACACGATCGCCGACTCCGGGTATCGGTCGAGCAGGCGTCGCGCCAGCTCCACGTAACGCTCCGGCGCCCACCGACGCAACGGCAGCAGATCGCCGCAGTTGGCATTGAGCAGCACCAGCGGCGGAACCGTCTCTCCCCCCAGCGTGTCGCGAAGGAGCCCCGCGACCGCCGCCAGGTCCTGCTCGGCCGCTGTGATCTGCGGCAGCACGAGATCGTCCGGGGGTTCGACGTCGCACGCCGGCAGCCGCTCGGGCGGACAGCCGATCGCCTCGACCAGGAGGTGGAAGATCTGGCTGGCGTGCAGGAACGGGTTGAACGACAGCCGGTGCGTCATCAGGTCGCCCCGGTACGACGCCTCGCCGAAGTACGCGTGGAACCCGACGCGGGTGCGTGCCCCGCTCAGGTAGGACAGGATCGCCGATGAGCGGGCGAAGAACTCGCAGTCGATGGTCGCCTCGATCCCCTCCCGACGCATCCGCCACACCGCCCGCAGCGTCTCGATGAAGGTCTGCAGGGGATTGCCGGTCCGAATCGCGATCACGTTGTCCGGCGGCACGATCTCGAGCAGGTCGACGATGAAGCGGTTCTCGGCGAAGACCACGAAGTACAGGTTGTCGGCCCCCACCTGCGCGCGCGCATTGGCCAGTGCAGGGTACGCCAACACGGTCGCGCCCTGCTCGGCGAGCTTGATCGCCGCGATCTTGCCGGGGGTCGTCGTCGGGCGTCGACGCAGCAGCAGGTCGTCCAACCGACGCGCCAGAGTCAGTAACGCGCAGACCGGCACCCCGACCCACCGATCGATCCTGCGCATGCTGGCCACGTTCATCCGCCACGTCCCCCGATTCGAGGTGAGATTGTAAGCAATTCGTTGCGTGAATTGCAGAAAGTGGGGGATAGCCGCTGCGCGGGCTCGGACTCAAGCCCTCGCCGTGCCTCGAGGCCGCCGACCGTGGGAGGGCTCGAGGGCTTGGCCGGCCCGTACGGCACCTGGGCTCGAGGGCCTGAGGGGTTCTCGCAGACTTGGTGTGCTCATGCCCACACGCCCACACGCCCCAAGCCCTGTGTGGGTGGTCGGTCAGCGATAGGCATCGTCGGTCGCCAGATAGTCCCGAACGTACCTCGCGACGCCGTCCTCGAGCACGGTGAACGGCTCGTCGAATCCCGCTCCACGCAGCTTGGAGACGTCGGCCTGGGTGAAGTACTGGTAGCGGTCGCGGATCTCCACCGGGGTGTCGACGTACTCGATGCGCGGCTCCCGCCCCAGTGCGGCAAAGACCGCCGCCGCCAGATCGGCGAAGCTACGGGCGGTTCCGGTACCGACGTTGAACAGGCCGCTGACCTCCCGGGTACGGACCAGCCAGTCGACCACTCGGACGCAGTCGCCGACCCACACGAAGTCGCGCAGCTGGCCGCCGTCGGCGTAGGCCGGGTGATGCGAACGGAACAGCGTCACCGCCTCTCCGGCAGCCGCCCGCGGAAAGATCTGCGCCACCACGCTCTTCATCGAGCCCTTGTGGTACTCGTTCGGGCCGTACACGTTGAAGAACTTGAGTCCCGCCCACTTTGGCGGCCGCGGTCCGCCGCGCGCCAGCTGCCGCACCACCCAGCGGTCGAACAGGTGCTTGCTCCAGCCGTAGGCGTTGAGCGGTCGGAGCGTGGCGAGAGCGTCTGGACTTTCGTCGTCGACGAAGCCGACCTCACCCCCACCATAGGTGGCGGCGGACGACGCGTAGATGAAGTGACAGCCGTTGTCTGTGCACCAGCGCCACAGGTCGCGCGACAGCATGAAGTTGGTGCTCACGATGCGGTCGACGTCGCGTTCCGTGGTGGAGGAGATCGCGCCCATGTGGATGACGATGTCGATCGCCGACCGGTGGGCCGCCAGGTAGTCTTCGAGCTGCTCCGGCATTACGACGTCCGCAACGTCGTGCTTGGCGATGTTGCGCCAACGCTCGTCCCGGCCGGGCCAGTCACACACAACGACGTCGGCACCCTCGACGAGGTGGGCGACCAGGTTGGACCCGATGAAGCCCATCCCTCCGGTGACGACGACCACTGGTGTCCTGTCGCCCATGCCGGTCACTCCCTGATCCTTTTGATGGTCCTGGTGGTGCTGTGCTCGGGCGCCAGCTGCGCCAGTACGACGCGACCCCCATAGCTCTTGACCAACGGCGCGCCCACCACCTCGTCCTCGCCGTAGTCGGCGCCCTTGACGAGCACGTCGGGGCGAATCGCCTCGATCAGCCGCATCGGCGTGTCCTCCGCGAACAGCACGACCGTGTCCACCGCCGACAGTGATGCCAGCACCATGGAGCGGGCGGTCTCGTTGTTGATCGGGCGATCGTCACCCTTGAGTCGCCGCACCGAATCATCGCTGTTCAGGCCGACCACCAACCGGTCACAGTTCGCCTTGGCCTGGGTCAAGAGCGAAACATGGCCCGCGTGAATGAGGTCGAAGCAGCCGTTGGTGAAACCGATCACGGCCCCCTGCGCCCGCCACCGGGCCACCGTATCGACCGCCTCCGACAGCGGGCTCACCTTGGCCTCGGCGGTCTCGACCTCGGCCGCACGCAGCGCCCGCACCAGCTCACCGATGTGCACGGCGGCGGTGCCGACTTTGGACACGACGATGTTGCAGGCCTTGTTGGCGAGCTCGGTTGCCTCGGGGAGGGTGGCCCCTGCGCCTGTGGCGAGGCCGAGCATCGCCAGGGCGGTGTCGCCCGCGCCCGACACGTCGAAGACCTCGCTGATCCGCTCCCGGAAGTGCCGCGCCTTCGATCCGCGCTCGACCAGTGTCATGCCGTGCTTGGACCGTGTCACCAGCACGGCACCGACCTCCGCACGGGCGAGGGCCGCTCTGGCTGCGGCCTCGGCCTGGTCGTCCTCGATGCACGGGATGCCGGTGATCGCCTCGAGCTCGCTCGCGTTGGGCTTGACGACGTCGACGCCGTCGAACCGGCGGATGTCGGTGCTCTTCGGGTCCGCGATGATCGGCCTGCCCGCCTCGCGGGCGGCGGCGATGGTTGCGCTGAGCACCGCGTCACACAGACAACCCTTGGAGTAGTCGGAGAGCAGGACCACATCGACGGAGGCGACCGAAGTGCGGATGGCCTCGATCAATCGCTCGACGGATTCGTCTTCGAGGGGATGGGTGTCCTCGTGGTCGGCGCGCAGGAGCTGGCCTCCCCGCCGCACAGCGAGGTAGCGGGTCTTGATGGTCGTGCGACGGCCCGGCAAGGTGACCAGGTTGCCCTCGAGGTTGCCCTCCTCGGCGATCAGACGGGCGACCTGTTGCCCGCCGTCGTCATCACCGACGACCGCCACGATCACGGCACTGCCGCCGAGCACAGCCACGTTCCGGGCGACATTGCCGACCGCGCCGAGCACGGTCTGCTCGCTGTCGATGGAGATGACGGGCACCGGCGCCTCCGGTGACACCCGGTTGACCCGGCCGTAGACGTAGCGGTCGACCATGATGTCGCCGACGCACAGTACCCGGACCGACGGAAAGTTCGAGGCCAGGTCCGTGAGCCGCTGGGTACCGTCGGTCATTCAGTTCACCAGACCGAGTTCGATCTCGAGCGCGCCGCACAGCATCTGGCCGAGCAGAATGTGCATCTCCTGGATGCGGGCGGTCACGTCGGACGGGACGATGAGGCAGTGGTCAGCCAGCTGCGGCAGATCGCCGCCGTCGCGGCCGGTCAGCGCGGCCGTCACCAGCCCCAGCGCGCGCGCCCGCTCCAGCCCTCTGACGACGTTGGGGCTTCTTCCGGAGGTGCTGATGCCGATCGCCACGTCGCCGGTACGGCCCAGCGCCTCGATCTGGCGTGCGAACACCTGCTCGAATCCGAAGTCGTTGGCCGCGGCGGTGAGCACCGATGTGTCGGTAGTGAGCGCGATGGCGGCGATCGCGGGACGATCGACGGAGAAGCGCACGCTCAGCTCGGCCGCGAGGTGCTGCGCGTCGGCCGCGCTGCCGCCGTTGCCGAACCACAGGAGCTTGCCGCCACCGCGCACGCTGGTCGCACACGCGGTGACCAGGGAGCAGAACGGCGCCGCCATTGCGGTCCGGGTGCGGTCGAAGGTCACCGCGTGCTCGTTGAACTGTGTGCTGAAGTAGTCGGCGATGTTGAAGCCTGCGTTCTTGGACGTGGTCATGCCTCTGTTCCCGTGTCGGCTCGAGTGTCAGGACCGGTGGCGTCGTCGTCCACGTGTGATCCCGCGACGGGCCAACTATACCGCACAGAGGGGGGTGGCCGGTGGCGGTGAGGGGATGAGGGGATGAAGGCCCCACACACCCACACACCCGGATTCAAGATGCAAGATCCCCCACCGACCCGGGACACTCCTCATCGTCATTGCGCCGCCCGACCCGGTCTCGTGTCGCAACGCTCTCGTTTCTTCGACTCGTCATTTCCCCAATGCGCTCCCCGTGGGAGCCCCCTTAGACAATGTTGGGATTCAATGGCCCACCCCTCCTCGGCGATGGTGCTCCCCACATTGTCAAAGACGGCACCCCGCACGACGCGCTGTCGTCGGCTTGCAACTGACATCGACCATCTGACGCCCGAGGTGGTCTCTACGCCGTGGTCTGCGTCTGCGCCCTGCTGCTTTCCCTTCATTCCCTCATTCCGTTTCTAGGGCGGTGCCCGGTCCTTGGACGCCTGTTCCCGGATCCCGCTCTCGGTTGGAGACGAGCATGTCATCTCCGATCTCCGCGACCACCGGATCGTCGAGCCCGAGCTGCCGGTACCGGCGGCTCTTGAGAATGCAATACGAGGGCTCGTCGGTGTCGAGCAACGCGCGCAGCTCCTCCTGGGTGCGGATCACTCGGATCAGCCGGTCGGTGTAGAACAACGCCGAGTCCCGCATCCGACCGTAGCAGGCGATCGGCTCGCCCGCCGGCAGCAGCTCGTCCACCGCGTGCGCCATCTGCCTGGAGGACCGGTGCGGGTTCATCGCTGGCACGATGAGGAGCGCGAACAGGCCGATGAAGGTGACGAACGCGAGCGCGACCCCGGCAAATGAGCCGTGCGGCCGCTGCCGCCACAGCAGGACGAAAGAGATCCCGAGGCAGACCAGCAGGGCGACGATCGGCGATATTGCCGTCGCCACGGTGAGTCCCTGCCGGGCCGCGAGCTCGGCGAGGGGTTGTGGGTGGGTGACGACACGGTACGCGGCCGCGGCGGGGAGCAGCAGGAACGGCGCGAACGACCACAGCACGGCGCGCCGCACTGAAGGCGTCCCGGTCGTGATGATCTCGTCCCACAGCCGACCCACCAGGAGCGCGAGCGGAGGGAACAGCGGCAGTACGTAGGTGGGTAGCTTGGACGTGGCGAGCGAGAAAAAGACGAAGACAAAGCCCGCCCACAGGAGCAGGTATAGGGTTTCGCCGTGCGCGTCTTCCAGCCGGCGGCGCCAGGAGCGGACCAGCGCCACCGGCAGGAAGACGCTCCACGGGATGAAGGTGGCGATCAGGGTGGGCACGTAGTAGAAGATCGGCTCAGGGTGGTTTGAGCGGTCCGACAGGAAGCTGCCGAAGTTGAGCTCGACGAAGAAGTAGTGGGCGTAGCCCGGGTTCTTGAGGCTGATCGCCAGATACCACGGCGCGGCGATGGCGAGGCCGATCAAGACCCCCCAGCCGAACGACATCCGACCCAGGAATCCCAGGTCCTTTCTGATCGCGAGATACAGGACCGCAATCGCGCCGGGGATGAGCACTCCGAGAGGGCCCTTGGCGAGCGCGGCGAAGCCGAACGCCGCGTACGACAGCAGCAGGAAGCGTCGCCCCTGTCCCTCGAGCTCGTGGCCGACGTACCACAAGGCGAGACCCGAGGTCACGAAGAACGTCAGGCTCATGTCGTGCATCACTGTGCGCGACAGCGCGAAGAACTGGGCAGCGGTGGCGAGCACGACGGCGCCGAGGAATCCGGTTCTGGGACCGTACAGACGTCGGCCAAGGGCGTAGGTGACGAGGACGGTGGCGAGTCCGAGGACCGCACTGGGAAGCCGGGCCGCGAGCTCGGTGAAGCCGAGCACGGTGAAGGCGAGCGCCACCAGCCAGTTGTGGAGCGCCGGCTTGTCGAAGAACGGCTCACCGTTCAGAGTCGGCGTGACCCAGTCACCGGAGAGCACCATGTCCTTGGAGGTGGCGGCGTGCATGCCCTCGTCCTGGTTCCACAGCGGCCGCGCACCGAGCTGGAAGAAGAACAGCCCGAGGGAAAGCGCGACGAGCGCGAGCACGCGAAGCGCCTCTGCCCTTCGATTCATCCGGCTCCCTTCCTCGTGTGACCCTCGTCGTCTCAGGGGAAGGATACTCCATGGCGGCTGAAGGACCGGGGTGTCGGGGTGGCCTGATGCAGTGGCCCCGGCAGGCGGGCTGCACTACAGTAGGCCGTCATGATCGAGCCCGGCGGGTCGAGAACCGCGCCGGTTCGGTCGCAACGCTCGACACCCGGGTAGAGGAATTACGACGACCGGAGATCGCGTGGTCCGTCCCTTCGAACCTCCGCGTCGCAGTGACGTCACTGCCATGCTCTCGCTGGCGGTGCCGGTGGTGGTGGCGCAGGTCGGCATGATGCTGATGGGCGTCGTGGACACCATGGTCGTGGGCCGGGTGTCGGCCGAGGCGCTGGCGGCGGTCGCGCTGGGCAACGTCGTGCTGATGTCGGTCGCGGCGTTCCCGTTCGGGCTCTTGCTGAGCACCGACCCGCTCGTGGCGCAGGCAATCGGTGCGCACGATTCGGTCGGCGTGAAGCGGGTGGTGCAGCGCGGCCTGCTGATTGCGGCGATGGCAGCGGTGCTGACAGCGCTGGTGCTGGTGCCGGTGGAGCCGGTGCTGCTGCTGCTGCGGCAGCCGCCCGAGGTGGTACCGATCGCGGCCGGCTATGTGCACCTCTCACTGCCCGGTCTGCTGCCTTTTTTCTGCTTCGTGGTGCTCCGTCAGACCCTGCAGGCGATGGAGCGGGTACGGCCGATCGTGGCCACCATCGTGCTCGCCAACCTGCTCAACGTGGTGCTCGATCTCGCGCTCGTGTACGGCCGATGGGGAATGCCGGAGCTGGGACCGCTCGGCTCGGCATGGGCGACCACGGCCTGCCGATTCGTGCTGCTGCTGGGGCTGTGCGTGACCGCGTGGCGCGAACTGCATCCGCTGCTCGATCAGATCCATAGGGAGGCTTTCCGGCCGCGGCCCATCTGGCGCACCGTGAGACTCGGCGTACCGATAGGGTTTCAGCTGCAGCTGGAGCTCTCGGCACTGGGCGTGGTGGCGCTGCTGGCGGGAGGTCTGGGCGCCGTCGAGATGGCAGCTCACCAGGTGGCGATCAACCTTGCATCGCTGACCTTCATGGTGCCGCTCGGCGTGGCGTCGGCGGCCGCGGTTCGGGTCGGCCACGCGGTCGGAAGGTCGGACGGCCTTGGAGTGCGGCGGTCCGCGTCGGCCGCGCTGGTATGTGGCGGCGGGTTCATGACGCTGGCCGCCGCCGTCTTCCTGATCCTCCCGGATCCGTTGGCCTCTGCCTACACGTCGGATCAGGACGTCCGTCTGCTGGCGGCGGTTCTGATCCCCATCGCCGGGCTCTTCCAGGTATTTGACGGGTTGCAGGTGGTCTCGGCGGGCGTCCTGCGTGGCCTCGGGGACACCAGGGCGCCGATGGTGGTCAACCTCCTCGGCTTCTGGCTGATCGGCATCCCGGTCAGTTATGGGGTGGGATTCGGCCTGGGACTCGGTGCCCCGGGCCTGTGGTGGGGACTGGTGGCGGGACTCGGGGCCGTCGCGGCCTTGCTCTTGCTCAGAATCGCGCATCGCCTGTCCCGGCCGGTGGCACGCGTCCGCGTCGACTGACTCTTGCCTCGTTCGTGGAATGGCGGACCCACCGCTCGTGCGCGGCTGAAACCACACAAGGACCGTGACCAGCGCGGATCGAGACAGCGCAGATCGTGACTGTGGTCACCGGGTAAATTTTTAAACAAGTATATAACCATATACGCTGTTCATAATAAAAGAGGGCACAGAGGGGACGTTGTCTCGACGGACGGAGTGCGCCTGACATCGAAGGCGGCGAAGACACGTAAAGGCAAGGAGGGCAAAATGATACGACGACGATGGTACGCGCGCGCGGTGCTGCCGATCGCGCTGCTGTGGGTTGCCGCGGTGGCGGAAGGGCGGGAGAAGATCTACCTCGAGCTGAATTCTGACCGGCCGAGCTACGCGCCGGGCGACACGATCCAGGTGACCGCCCAGGCCACCGACAGTGGGGGCGCGCCGGCGGGGGGCATCACCAAGACCAAGATCGTGATCAAGGAGCCGGGCGGGCGGCCGGTGGTGCGTGGTGAGCTGGTGTCCGTGGGCGCTGGCGCCTTCGGCTGCGATTACACCCTGCCGGCGGATACGGCTTCGGGGTCGTGGCAGATCGAGGCCAAGGTCGAGAACGCGGCGCACGCCAAGGCGGAAGACGAGATCGAGGTCATGGTGGACGCCGGCATGTCGATCTGCGTGGACGCCGACTGTGACGGCTATGCCGACGTCGAGTGCGGCGGCAACGACTGCAACGACTCCGACCCGACCGTCCACCCCGGTGCGATCGAGGTGTGCGGAGATGGGATCGACCAGGACTGCGACGGGGGCGATCTGTCGTGCGGGCCGGTTCCGGGCGACGGCCCACACGGAGGTCTCACCTGGACCGGGGCCGACACCTGCCTCGAGTGCCACACGACCGAGGCGCACGAGGTGCGCGGCTCGGTGATGTTCGACTGCATGCTGTGCCACCGGCAGGCCTACCGGCGCGCCAGGGGTGCAGACGGTGTGTTCGTGCCCGACACCGCCAACATGGCCATCACCATGGACGAGGCGGCACGCACCGTGCACCTGCCGGTGCGCGCCAACTGCCTGCAGTGCCACGCCAAGGCCGGTGGCGGCGACGCGGTCAAGCGGGGCGACCTGTCGCTCGCCCACGGCGACACCGCGGACCTGTACTTCGACGTCCACATGTCGACCACCGGTGGCAACCTGCCGTGCCAGCAGTGTCACACCACCGAGGGTCACCGGGTGGCCGGCCGTGGCTCGGACCTCAGGCCGACCGATCTCGCGGTGGCGGTCGAGTGCACCAACTGCCACGCTGACATCGCCGGGTCGGACGGCCACGAAGGCGCGCAGATCGACAGTCACCTGGCGCGGGTCGCCTGCCAGACCTGCCACATCCCGGCGTATGACAAGGATGCCGGTGACAGCTCGGCCTCGGAAGCCACCGAGATCCACCGTACCTGGCTCGAGACGCACAGCAGCACGCCGCCGATCCACCCGGCGTTGACCAAGGCCAACAACCTGGTGCCCGAGTACCGGTTCTGGAACCACACCAACCGCAACTACCTGCTCGGCGAGGTCGCCGAACTGGATCCCGGCACCGGCCGCTACCCGACGTCGCGGCCGATCGGTGGCATCGACGATCCGGCGAGCGAGCTGTACCCCTTCAAGTACAAGACCGCCGAGCAGCCGCTCGCCAGTCGTACCAGCCAGTTGATCGCGCTCGACACCAGCGTGTTCTTCGCCTCCGGCGACGCGGATGCGGCGACCCGCCAGGGGCTCGAGAAAATGGGTCTGAGCCCCACAGAGGCGGTGGACTGGATCGAAACCGACACCTTCTAGGCGCTCAACCACGAGGTGAGTCCGGCGTCCGCGGCGCTGGACTGCTCCAACTGCCACGGCAGTACCACCCGCATGGACCTGCAGGGCGAGCTCGGCTACCAGCTCAAGGCGGACCGGAACACGGTGTGCACGCAGTGCCACGGGAACGAGTCGTACGACAGCTTTACCCGGGTGCACGACAAGCACGTCAGGGACACGCGGTACGACTGCAGCTGGTGCCACGAGTTCAGCCGTCCGGAGCGCGGCCTGCGGATGCCGAGCGCATCGACGGGCTCGGACAGCGGCGCCGAGGAGTCTCCGGAGCCGGGAACCACGGCGCCGAGAAACGCCGGACGCCTCGCCGGCTGAGCCAAGACGGAAGCTCTCGACAGGACCAGGGCCGCCCTCCGGGGCGGCCCGTTCCGTGTCGGTCGAGTCGAGGGTGACACCTACGCGCCGTGCGTGCGGCGTGCGGGCTCAGTGGTGTGTCTCAGTGTCTCAGCGTTTCAAAACCGTTTTGAGACAGTGCTTCCGGGTCATCTTAAGATTGAGGGCGTCGCTGGTAAGTTGTTCTAAGGCATAAGATTACATTGACCGTCGGCGTGCCGCGCGCGGCTGGTGACGGCAAGCCGAGTGTTTCACAATTCCGTCGCGGGTGGTCAACATCGGTGGCGACGGAACCGTCGGGGGTGCGGTCCAAAAATCTTGTTTGCAATCGTTTGCGGTTCAACTGCGGGCTTTTCCCCCGGGGTTGGCGCGGGTCTTGCTCTGAGCTGACGCACACTTCGTGACGGGGCGAGCATCAACGTCCCGGAAGGCAAACGACCGCGAGGTGGACACGGTGGGGTGACGAGTGTGGGCTGGCGGCGGTCGGTGTCGGGATGGGAGGGTTCACGGACGACAGGGGCTTACGGGTGCGGGACGCGGTGTTGCAGGGTGTTGACCGGAGGTGCCGACCATCAGACACGTTGGTGTCATACCAACGATCAATGACGACAGGGTATCCGGGCCGAACACCTCGGAACCCTGGAAAGGAGCGACGACAGTGACGACTCGGAGACAGTTCATCAAGTACACTGGCATCGCCGGCGCGGGCACCTGGGCCGGCTCGAAGCTGGGCTGGGTGCGCCGGGCGTTCTCGGCGACCCAGGGCCCGGGCCTGAGCGACCCGGCCATGCAGCCGAAGTTCGCGAGCGCCGTGCCCAACGCGCTCGACCCCGGCTTCATCTACAACGTCAAAAACAACAAGATCAAGGTGGCGGTCGGCCAGACTGTTCAACAGACCGGACTCGTCGCGGCTGACGGCGTCACCCCCGTGCCGACCACCGTATGGGGCTACGGCGACAAGCAGTTCTACACCTGGCCGGGGCGCACCTTCCAGGTCAAGAGCTACGAGCCGCTCGAGGTCAAGTGGGAGAACCGGCTGATCGACCAGTTCGAGAATCCGCTGCCGTACCTGATCACCGGCAAGGACAATACCAGCCTGGGGTACGGCGACTTCACGGGCCGATCCGTGCTCGACGAGAGCCTCCACTGGGCCTACAGCCTGCACGGCTACACCCAGTACTCGATCGCGCAGCATGGTGTGCCGATCGTGGCCCACGTGCACGGCGGCCACTCCGACTTCCACGTCGACGGCAACCCCGAGTTCTTCTTCAGCCCGGGCTGGGGTGTGCGGGGTCCGCAGTGGCTCGACAAGAAGTACCTGTACGACAACTCGCAGCCGGCCGGTACCGTGTGGTACCACGACCACGCCCTCGGCATCACCCGCCTCAACGTGTACGCGGGCATGGCCGGCTTCTACATCATCCGCGACGACGACGACACCGGCCTGTTCGGTAACCCACTCGACCTGCCGGCGTTCCCGTACGAGGCCGCCTTCGCCATCCAGGACAAGATGTTCAAGGACAACGGCGAGCTGTTCTACCCGGCGTTCCCGGGCGACCCGTTCTACGACGACTTCATCACCGGCGAGGGCGCGGTGCTGCCGCCCGGACAATTCCCAGGTGGCGGTCCGACCGGCCTGGCCGAGTTCTTCGGCGACCATATGGTGGTCAACGGCATGATCTGGCCCAAGATGGACGTCGAGCCGCGCAACTACCGGCTGCGCCTGCTCAACGGCTGCGACAGCCGGTTCCTGGCGGTGCAGTTCTTCGAGGTGCCGCCGGGCGCCACCGATTTCAGCCCTGCCATCCAGCAGCTCGATTTCACAGTCATCGGCAGCGACCAGGGCCTGGCCTCGAGCCCGACCACGGTCGACACGTTGCTGATGGAAACCGGCTCGCGTTACGACCTCATCTTCGACTTCAAGAGCGTGACGCCGGGCAACCGCGTCATCATGAAGAACATCGGCGGCGACGAGCCGTTCGGTGGCGACATCCCGGGGCCGCAGGTGTTCGGCGAGACCGACCGCATCATGGCGTTCGACGTCGTCCTGCCGCTCGACGCCGCGGTGCCCGATGTCAGCCCAAGCGGGATCGCTTTCGGGCCGGTCATTCCCACGCCGACCAGGACCCGCAAAGTCGCCCTGTTCGAAGGCAAGGACGAGTTCGGCCGGCTGCAGCCGTTGCTGGGCACCGCCGAACCCGCAACCGACTACGCGGGCACCCCGATCAACTGGCCGAACACACCGGAGTACAGCAGCGTTGGCCTGGTCGGCCAAATGGAGGGCTCGATCGCCTGGCACAGCCCGACGACCGAGAACCCGGCGCTCGACTCCACCGAGGAGTGGGAGATCTGGAACGTCACCGGCGACGCCCACCCGGTGCACCTGCACCTGGTTCACTTCGAGATCCTCGGCCGAGACGAGATCACATGGGACACCAATGCCGACGAAGACGGCTTCATCCCGGATGGCTCGGTCCCGGCGAATGACGGGACCTACCTGGTCAGTCAACCAACCGTGCAGCACAACTCGGTTGCAGGCGATCCGTCGACCTACGGCATCGGTTTCCGCATCGTCAATCCGACGTTCGGTGCGTCCGTGCCGCAGCCGGCGGAGTACGTCGAAAACGCTCCGAAGGACATGGTCACCGCGTTGCCGGGCCAGATCACCCGCATCAAGGCGACCTTCGACAAGCCGGGCCGCTACGTCTGGCACTGCCACATCCTGTCGCACGAGGACCATGAGATGATGCGCGTGATGTACGTCGGTCCGGGGGCCTGACGCCGATCCACTGACTTTCAGACGACGGGCCGCCTCCGGGCGGCCCCTCTTCTCGGACGTTCTTCGTGCAGGCGAAACGGGCGGGGGACGAGGGGGGCCGACGGCCGACCGACCACCGATCTTCGACGTCGAGCCTCTTAGAATCGAATGGCCGAGGGCGAAGGGGTGTAGCGAACGTCAACGTGATTCACGGTCCGCGCCAGTGGTATCAGGTGGTCGCTACCGCGGTACCATGGGCTAGAAAGGCACGCACCTCATGACCGACGAGAAGCCGAGGGTGCTGATCGCAGGAATTGACGACGCGCTCGCGCGGCGGGTGGTGGTCGCGCTGAGCCCGCTCGGCGCCGACTTCCAGCGCAGGGCGTGGGCGACCGCGTTCGGCGGGTCGTTCGGCGATCCCGGCTGCGACGTCGTGATCGTCGGCCACTTTGGTGACCTGTCGGGTCTCGAGCTCTTGCTGGAGACGACGAGATCGGACGCCTCGTTTGGCCGTCAGCCGGCGCTGGTCGTGCTCTGCCGACGGGACCTGTTGGACGACGTGGAGCCGCTGCTCGGGCTCGGTGTCAGCCGCGTGGTCGCGACCGAGGAGCTCGATCACACGCTGTACGATGCGGTCTCGTCACTGCTCGCCGTCGCCCCACGCGTCACGCTCCAGGCGCCGGTGCGCCTGATGCCGACGATCAGCGGGAACGACGTGTCGTCCGACGGAACGACCGAGAACCTGTCGGCATCGGGGATGCTCGTGAGCTGCCTGGGTCAGCTCCCGGTCGGCTCGAAGGTCCGGTTCGAGATCTCGATTGCCGGCCAGCCGACCCCGATCCGCGGCTCCGCCAGGATCGTGCGCACCGCCGACCCGGAACGCGAGGGCGTTCGGGGCATCGGCGCGCGCTTCCTGTCGTTTGTCAGGTCCGACGGGGATCGGTTCCGCGAGCTGCTCTCGGACCAGCTCCACTGAGCCGCGGCTGGAGCGCTGCCTTTTCCCCTCGATGACGGCGGCTGAAACGCGAATTGTATGCGCGCAGCCCCTGCGCGCTCCCGTTCACCTACCCGAACGGAGCGATAGGGACGGTTCGGAGGATCTCGTTCGGCACAGGCAAACGAGCTGATCAGGAGTCTCTGTCTCTTCGGGCACGGGAACGGGGACGGGGACGGAAACCTCAAGCTGTGGGGTCGGCTTCGGCGTGTGCCTTGAGATACCGCCATAGCGTGGTGCGGGAGACCCCGAGCCGGGTGGAGGCCTCGCTCCGGTTGCCATCGCACTCCAGCAACACCTGTCGCACGCCCTCCGCGTCGAATGCGATAAGCGGCCGGCCGACCTTCGTTCCGGCGCACGGACGCTTCAGGTTCGGTGGCAGGTGGTGGCACTCGATCATGTCGCCGCGGGACTGTATGGCCGCGTACTGCATCGCGTTCTCGAGCTCGCGGACGTTCCCCGGCCAGTGGTGCGCCTGCAATGTCTCGAGCGCCTCCTCGGACAGGGTGGCTGAGTAGGCAGGCCGCCCGCGCGCGAACTTTGCGAGGAAGTGCTCGGCGAGCAGCGGGATGTCGGTGACTCGTTCGCGCAGCGGCGGTACCGAGATCGGTACCACGCACAGCCGGTAGAAGAGGTCCGAGCGGAACCTGCCGTCGGCCACGTCGGCCGCGAGGTCGCGGTTGGTGGCGCAGACCACGCGCGCGTCGACGGTCACCGTCTGCTCGCCGCCGACCGGTTCGAAGCTGCCGTCCTGCAACACCCGCAGGAGCTTCACCTGCGTCGCCGGGCTCAGCTCGCCGATCTCGTCGAGGAAGATGATGCCGCAGTTGGCGAGCTCGAACCGCCCCTGTCGGTCGCGGTGGGCACCGGTGAAGGCGCCCCGGACGTGGCCGAACAGCTCGCTCTCGAGCAGATCCTCGGGCAGAGCGCCGCAGTTGACCGGGACCATCAGCCCCTCGTGTCGCTGGCTGTTGAGGTGGAGCGCCTGCGCCACCAGCTCCTTGCCGGTGCCGCTCTCGCCCTGGATCAGCACCGGCACGTCGAGCGGACCGACCTCGCGGATCACGTCGTAGAGCTCGCGCATCGCGGGGTCGCGTCCGATCATGCCGAAGGTGGCTCCGTCGGTCTCGCCGGGCCGGAGCCCGCGCAGCTCGCTCATGCTGTCGATGAGGACGATCACGAACCCCTCGCCCTCAACAGTCACCGGAATCGCGGTCGTCGCGAACGTGACGTCGCGCAGCCGGCCGTCGGCCGCCAGCTGCAGGGTGGCGCGGCCGCGGATCCTGTCGCCTTCCTCGAACGCCCGGGTCGCGAGCGCCGCGAGCTCGCACTCCTCGCACACGGCGGACAGCGCGTGGTGGGCGTGCTCGTCGACCGCGTGCAGGCAGCCGAGTACGCTCCCCTGACAGCTGCCGATGCAGTCGGAGTCGGTGATTCCCAGCGCTCGCCTGAACGCCTCGTTGACCCGTCGGATCCGGCGCTGGCGGTCGATGATCAGCACACCGCAGGGCATCGAGTCGAGCACCGCGGTGACGATGTCCTCGCCCACGGCTCCGAACTGGAGCGGCTCGGTCAACGGGAAAAGGGAGTCGTGGGAGGCCATCAGCAGCCCCGTCCGTCACCCATCCGACGGCTGTCGAGGTAACGCGTAGGCGGCGCGATCCACCATGTGCTGCTCCTCAGACGGTACTCGTCACCTGGCGCGACCACGCGAGGACTCGAGTTCGGCATTGAGATCAAAGTTATTTTTATTAATTCCTATTGTCAATTACTTCATGTTTTTTACTGTGGGGTGACGCGCCACCATGGGCTCGCCTTTCCGCATCACGCGTCACGCGGACCAGGGGACGGTAAAATTCCATGCCACCACGGTGGCCTCGTGACCGCTCGTGGCAGAATGGCGTGGTGAGACTTCCTATCAGCCGAGACGATACGCTGGCGCTCGACGCCCACGACCCGCTCGCCTCGGTTCGTGCCTCGTTCGTGCTGCCGGAGAGAGTGGTGTACCTCGATGGTAACTCGCTCGGACCGCCGCCGCGGGCTCTGTTCGGCCGCGTCGCCGAGGTGCTGCGGAAAGAGTGGGGAACGGATCTGATCCGAAGCTGGACCCGCCACGGCTGGATCGATCTTCCGGAGCGGGTGGCGGCGTCGATCGCGCCGCTGATCGGGGCGGCGCCGGACGAGGTGGCGGTGGCCGACTCGACATCGGTCAACCTGTTCAAGCTGCTGGCCGCCGGGTTGCGGCTGCGCCCCACTCGGCGAGTGATCCTGTCCGAGCGCGAGAACTTCCCCACCGACCTGTACATGGCCGCCGGGCTCGCGGACCTCCTCGGCGATCGGGCCGAGCTGCGGCTCGTGGACCGCACCGATCTCGAGCGGAGCCTCGACTCCGACGTCGCGGTGCTCATGCTGACCCACGTCGACTTCAGGGACGCCGAGATCCACGACATGGCGGCCTGGACCGCGGCCGCGCACGACGCGGGGGCGGTCTCGCTGTGGGATCTCGCCCACTCCGCGGGTGTGTTGCCGGTGGCCCTCGAGGCGTGTGGCGCCGACCTCGCGGTGGGCTGCGGCTACAAGTACCTCAACGGCGGCCCCGGTGCGCCGGCATTCGCCTACGTTGCGCGCCGCCACCATGAAGGACTCCAGCAGCCGCTGTGGGGGTGGATGGGCCACGCCGCGCCGTTCGAGTTCGGGACCGACTACCGGCCGGCCCCTGGGGTGGCGCGACTGCGGGTCGGGACCCCACCAATCCTCAGTCTCGCCGCTCTCGAGTGTGGCGTCGCCTCGGTGGCCGCCGCCGGGGTCGAGCGTCTGCGCGCCAAGTCGGTGGCGCTCACCGAGCTGTTCATCGCCCTGGTCGAGCGCGACTGTGGAAAATGGGGCCTCGAGGTGGTCTCGCCGCGCGACCCGGTGCGCCGCGGCAGCCAGGTGTCGCTGCGGCACGACGACGGCTACGCCATCGTCCAGGCGATGATCGATGCCGGTGTGGTGGGCGATTTTCGCGCGCCGGACCTGCTGCGGTTCGGGTTCGCGCCCGCCTACGTCAGGTTTGTGGATGTGTGGGACGCCGTCGCCGCTCTCACGAAAATCATGGAGGAAGGCGGCTGGGATCGGCCCGGCTACCGGGTTCGGGCCAGGGTGACGTGATCCGGACGGGATCGGAGGAGGCGGATGCGCGGGTCGATGCTGGTGGCCCTGGTGCTGCAATCGGTCGCTGCGGCCGCGGGAGAGCCTGAGGTGATGAACGCCTCGGATGCGCTCGCCCTGCCCCGGCCGGCGGCGGATCATCGACTGTCCTACGGCCTCGATGCGCTCCAGTTCGGTGAGCTGCGGCTGCCCGAGGGTGATGGCCCCCATCCTGTGGTGGTGCTGGTTCACGGCGGCTGCTGGCTGGCCGAGTACGATCTCGGTCATGTCGCCTCCCTCGCCGCGGCCCTCACCGAGGCCGGCGTCGCCACCTGGAGTGTCGAGTACCGCCGGGTCGGCAATGACGGCGGCGGCTGGCCCGGCACATTCCTCGACCTCGCCGCGGCCGCGGACCACCTGCGCCAGCTGGCCGACGATTACAGCATCGACCTCGGCCGAACGGTGGCGGTGGGCCACTCCGCGGGCGGCCACCTCGCACTCTGGCTGGCGGCGCGCCACCGTCTGTCTCCGGGCGATCCGCTGCGGGGCCCGAGCCCGTTGCCGCTGGCCGGCGTGGTGGCGCTGGCCGGGATCCCCGACCTCGCTGCCTACGCCGCACCCACCGGCTGCGGCGCTGCGGTGCCCGAACTGCTCGGAGGGGTGCCGGAGGAGGTACCGGAGCGGCTTCGTCGGGCATCACCGATCGAGCTCCTCCCTCTCGGCACGTCGCAGATCCTCGTGGTGGGTGAGGTCGACTCGATCGTGCCGGCGGAGCAGGCGGAGAGCTACGCTGCCGCGGCGCGCCAAGCCGGCGAACGGGTGGAGCTGCGTGACGTGCCGGCGGCGGGCCACTTCGAGCTGATCACGCCCGGCAGCGTGGCATGGCCGACCGTGCGCGATGCCGTCCTCGACATCATCGCGGCGAGGACCCGGGAAGCACGTTCACCGGACCGCGATCACTGAACGCCGACGATCAGCTGTCGGCGACGAGCCCTTTGTGGGCGTCGATCAGCGTGTCCACGATCTCGGGTTCGGCGAGGGTCGTGATGTTGCCCATGTCGGCGTACTCGCCGGCGGCGATGTTGCGCAGGATACGGCGCATGATTTTGCCGGAGCGGGTCTTGGGCAGGCCCGGGGCGACCAGGATCTCGTCCGGGGTCGCCACCGGCCCGATGACGTGGCGGACCTGCTCCTTGAGAGCACCGATCAACTCGACCGGCTCGACGTCGTTCTCCGCGCCGGCGTTGAGGATCACGTACGCGAAGATGCCCTGACCCTTGATGTCGTGCGGGAAGCCGACCACCGCGGCCTCGGCCACCGCGTCGTGGGCGACCAGCGCGCTCTCGACCTCGGCGGTGCCGAGGCGGTGGCCGGACACGTTGATGACGTCGTCGACGCGACCGGTGATCCAGTAGTAGCCGTCCTCGTCC
The DNA here is from genome assembly GCA_041552055.1 of Candidatus Sulfomarinibacteraceae bacterium. Classification (GTDB taxonomy): domain Bacteria; phylum Acidobacteriota; class Thermoanaerobaculia; order Thermoanaerobaculales; family Sulfomarinibacteraceae; genus JBFELO01. The sequence continues at coordinate 33,173 of JBFELO010000022.1, forward strand.
CGCCGACAGCCGTCACCGGTGAAGTAGAGCCCCGGGAATCGGGTGAAGTAGGTGTCGCCGAAGCGCTCGTGGTCGCCCCACACGGTGCGCGCTTGGCCGGGCCACGCCTGGGCGATGCACAGGTTGCCCGACACGTTGTTGCCCTCGAGGATTTCCCCCCTGTCGTTGACCACCAGCGGCTTGACCCCGAAGAAGGGCAGGGTCGCCGCACCCGGCTTGGCCGCGGTCACCCCGGGCAACGGCGTGATCAGGATGCCGCCGGTCTCGGTCTGCCACCAGGTGTCGACGATGGCGCACCGCCCCTCGCCGACCACGTCGTGGTACCAGCGCCAGGTGTCCGGGTTGATCGGCTCGCCGACGGTGCCGAGGATGCGCAGAGACTTCCTGGAGTACTTCGTCACGTACTCGTCACCTGCCCGGTTGATGGCGCGGATCGCGGTCGGGGCGGTGTACAGGGTGTTGACCCCGAGGTCGTCGACGACGTGCCAGTAGCGGCCGGCGTCGGGGTAGGTGGGGACCGACTCGAACATCACCGTGGTCGCACCGTTGGCGAGCGGGCCGTAGATGATGTACGAGTGGCCGGTGATCCAGCCGATGTCGGCGGCGCAGAAGTAGATCTCGCCCGGCTTGTAGTCGAACACGTAGTGGTGGGTGGTGGCGGCGTACACCAGGTAGCCGCCGGTGGTGTGCAGCACGCCCTTGGGCTTGCCGGTCGAGCCCGAGGTGTAGAGGATGAACAGCGGGCACTCCGCGCCCATCCACTCGAAGGTGCAGGTCGAGCGCTGCTTGCGGCACTCCTCGTCGAGCCAGTGGTCGCGGCCCGGCTTCATGGAGACCTCGGTGTCGGTGCGCCGCGCCACCAGCACGGTCTCCACCAGGTCGAGCCCGTCCACTGCCCGGTCGACCGTCTCCTTGAGGTGCAACCGTCGCCCGCCGCGCAGCCCCTCATTGGCAGTCACCACCACCTTGGCCCCGGCGTCGAGGATGCGGTCGCGGATGGACTCGGCTGAAAACCCGCCGAACACGATCGAGTGCACCGCCCCGATCCGCGCGCACGCCAGCATGGTGTAGGCGAGCTCCGGGATCATGGGCATGTAGATGCACACCCGGTCGTACTTCTTGACACCGTAATACCGCAGCACGTTGGCGACCCGGCTCACCTCGTGCTTGAGCTGGCGGTAGCTGATGTGCTCGTACTCGCCGGGTTCGTCCCTGACCCAGATGATGGCGTCCTGGTCGCCGCGCGCCTCGAGGTGGCGGTCGACGCAGTTGTAGCAGGCGTTGAGCCGTCCGCCGAGGAACCACGCGAAGTCGACGTTCTCGTAGTCGCTGTCGAATACGGTGTCCCAGGGGTGGAACCAGGTGAGGCGTTCCGCCTGCTTCGCCCAGAAGGTCTCCGGGTCGTCGAGCGACAGCCGGTAGAGCCGCTGGTACTCCTCCATCGAGTCCAGGTGGGCCCCCTCCACGATGTGGGGCTTCGGCGGGTACAGGTCGCTGGCTTCGGCCATGGTGCCTCCCCGTGGCGGCCGGCGGTCACCGAACACCACGTGATGGATGACTGATTCGCCGTAGCAAAATACCACTGAAGGGTCCGGCGGTCTCGCCGCTGAGCGGCATCTCGCCGCCGAGTGAGGCTGTGGGGCGCTCACTCCATGCCGATGGAGAACATCCGTTCGAGATCGTGGTGGGAAAAGGTCCGGAACGCGATCAGGGTCTCGGATGAGATCAGCCCCTCCGACTTGAGCACGTGGTCGGTGACCAGCGTCGCGATCCGGTCGTTGGTCTGGCCGCGCACCATCACCACCAGGTCGTACTGGCCGGCCACCGAGTAGACCTCGGAGATCCCCTCGAGATCGACCAGTTCCTGAGCGACCTCGTTGATCCGGTCGGTCTTGACCCTGAGCAGCACGATCGCGTTGACCATGATCTCTCCTCCCGTGGCGCCACCGGCGAGGCGGCCAGACCCATGATAGCGCGAGCGGGCGGCGGCGGCCGGGGTCGCCCGCCGGGTTCCCGAGTCGAACGAGGCCGGTCTGGTGGACGTGTACGGGACGCCGGTGCAGGCCGGGGATACCGGCGAGAAGCGAGAAGACAGGCGACACCGGCGGGCGTTGCCGCCCGCCGGTGGTATCGCTCGCAGGTGCCGCGTCAGCTGCGCCGGAGCAGGATGAACAGCGCCGCGCCGGTGATCAGCAGCAGGAACACCACCAGGCCCACCGTGTTGGTGGTCGGGATGGCAGCGCCCTCGATCGGCACGCCGCCGACGCCGGAGAAGGCGAAGATGTAGGTGTTCGGCTCGCCGGTGGCGGCGCCGAAGGTCCCGGGTCGAGAGGTGCTGCACAGGTCCAGCGGATCGCCGGTGCCGTCCCAGTCGATCTGGCCGAACGAGTACACCTCGGCGCTGACCGCGGTGAGCGCGGCGAGCGCGTCGGTCTCGTTGCCAGCGGCGCCGTAGTAGATGAAGAACGACGTCGTATCGCCTGCGGCCAGGGGGCCGAAGCCGAAGTCGAACAGTGCGCCGTGGTCGTCCGGCCCATCGTCGATGAAATCACCGGTCACGTTGAGCGGACTCCGTGCGGCCAGCGGATCCGGGACCTGGAAGGCGTTGTCATCGGTGTAGAGCACGGCCGATGCCGCTGCCCCGCCCTGGATGGTGACGAACTCCGAGAACGGGGTCGGCTCGGTGTCCCAGTCCATCTGGCGGGTGTAGCGCACGTCGGTGAGGTCCGAGCCCGAGATGTTCTCGATCGTCACCTCGCACTCGAAAAGATTCGGGCTCGCCGACGGCCTGAAGTCGTGGGTGACCCGGAAGGAGGTGCCGGCCGTGACCACCGAGGTCGCGGTGGTCGCGGTGAAGACGAAGCTGTCCACCGTCACGTTGACGATGCCGGCCGCCCGATCCGCGTAGGCCGAATCACCGGCCACGCCGTCCGCGACGCCCCAGCCTTCACACAGGCAGCCCGGCGACGTGGACTCGCCGGCGGTAGGAACGTACCGCAGCCCGACGGTCGTTTCGCCACACAGCGACGACGTACCACCATCCTCGTTGAGGTTGCCGTAGTCGAACACACCGAGCTCGACGGTCCCGTTGTTGAGTATCGCACCCGGTGCCCCCGTGGGGGGTCCGTCAGCGGGCGGCGCGGGAACTCGGTTGTTGGGATGCACCTCGGCCGCAGCCGGCTGGCCCCACGCGACGACGAGGACCACCAGCGCCAAGGCGAGCCACAACGTTCTCCTGCCTTCCATAGTTGACCTCCTTCTGCCTGTCGAACAGGCGAGACTGATTTGATTTTCCACCACGCACGGCACGGACGTGCCGTGCGATCGGATATGTCCTTTGGAGACACGATACCACATGTCAAGCGCTAATACGACCCAATAGCTAGCGGTGTTGCCGGACCATTGCGACCGTGTGCCTCACGCTCGGCTACCATGAGGCGATGACATCTCCGTTGCGCGTGGTGGTGACCGGGGCCTCCGGCTTCCTGGGACGGCTGCTGGTCCAGCTGCTGCGGCGGCGCCACGTCGTGCTGGCGATCGATCGGCGGACGCTCGCCGAGGCGGAGCTCGCCGGCCATCCCAACGTCCAGTGGTACCCGGTCGACCTGTGCGACGCCGACGCGGTCGCCGGGACGATGGCCTGTATCGGCGCCGGCGGCGGCGCGCAGGTGGTGATCCACCTCGCGGCGTACTACGACTTCACCGGCGAGGAGCATCCCGAGTACCGGCGGACAAACGTTGACGCCATGCGCATCCTTCTCGACTCATGCCGCGGTCTCGGCGTAGGGCACTTCGTGTTCGCGAGCTCGGTGGCGGCGTGCCGGTTCTCGAGTCCGGGCGCGCCGATCACCGAGGCCACCCCCGCCGACGGGACGCACATCTACGCCCGCACCAAGCGCGCGGGGGAGCGGATGCTCGCCGAGTATCGCGACAGCTTCACGCCGCTGATCGTCCGGTTCGCCGCCATGTTCTCCGACTGGTGCGAGTACCCGCCCCTGCAGGTGCTGCTGGACACCTGGTTTGGGGGGGGCTGGAACGCCCGCATCCTGGCTGGGCGTGGCGAGTCTGCGATCCCCTACCTGCACGTGCGCGACGGCGGCTTCTTCATGATGCGGCTGCTCGAACGCCGACACGAGCTCGAACCGATGGAGGTGCTGCTGGCCGGCGAGGACGGGGCGGTCTCCCACCTCGACCTCTACCGCGCCGCGACCGGACATGTCGACGGCCGGCCGCGCCGCGCGATCCACCTGCCGCGGCCGCTGTGCCGGCCCGGAGTCTGGCTGCGCGACGTCGTCGGACGAGCGCTCGGATCGCGACCGTTCGAGCGGCCGTGGATGGCCGACTACATCGACCGCAGGATGGAGATCGACGCCGGCCGCACCCGGCAGCGCCTGGGCTGGAGCCCGACGCCGCGGCTGTCGCTGCTCGACCGGCTGCCGTTCCTCATCGAGCACCGGCGCGACAACCCGTTGGAGTGGTACCGCCGCAACCGCGAGGCGCTGGAGCACCTTCAGCTGACGCCCAACGTCCGCATCTACCGCCTGATCAAACGCTACGAGCCGCGCATCGAGCAGGAGCTCGGCGAGGCCCTTCTAGGGCGCGAGTCACGCGCCGGCGTGACCACCGAGCAGCGGCTCTGGGACCACCGGCAAACCCTGCGCAACCTGCTGGTGTCGGTGCAGACCGGCGAGAACGAGCCTTTTCTCGGCTGGTGCCGGGACCTCGCGGAGCGGCGGGTGACGAAGGGATTCGACATGAACGAGGTGGTGCAGGCCCTGCGGATCGTGGATCGAGTGGTTGTCGAGACGCTGCGAGGCGACCCCGAGGCAGCCGATCTCGACCGCGCGCTGCGCGACCACGTCAGCACCAGGGTCGAGTTCGGCATCGACCGGGTGATTGAGGTGTACGAGGATGCCGCCTCGTTCGGCGTCGACGTCTCTCGGTAGTCGGTGCGGGTGCAACCCGGGAGACGCTGGTTCGTTTCAACCGTGATGGCCGACGCTCGAGCCACAGGCCGCAGGTGGAGGTGTTGTGATGCAACAGAGGCGAAAATCGATCGTCTTCGTCCTCCTCATTCTGGCGTCCGTGATGGCGCGGAGCTCGAGCACGAGCGCCTCGTCCCGTGGTGAACTCCCCGACACGGTCCAGGGGCGCTGCGTCCGCGCCTACGTTGCGGCCTTCAACAGCGGAGACGACGACAGCATGCGAGGTTTTTTCGGCGAGTACCTTGCCGCGTCATCGCTCGAGCGGGTGCCGATGGAGCGGCGGCTGGCGCTCACCCACCGCCTCCGGGAGGACGTGGGCGGGCTCGCGCTGCGCGCGGTGCAGGAGGTGACGGCGGAGAACGTGAGCGTGGTGCTCGCGGGCAGTGACGGCCGGCTGTTCCTGTTTGGCTTTCGGTTCGAGCCCGACGAACCCCACGGCCTGCTCGGGATCCGGGTCGAGCCGGCGGGCGAGCAGGACCTCGCCCCGCCACCGCCGCCGATGACCCTGGAGGGGGCGCTGGCGGCGGTCCAGGAGGCGGTCTCGTCGGCTGTCGCCGCGGACGAGTTCTCGGGTACGGTCCTGGTGGCGCGCGGCGGCGAGCCGGTGCTGCGCCGGGCCTGGGGTCTGGCGTGCAGGGAGTTCGAGGTGCCGAACCGCGTCGACACCCGCTACAACCTGGGGTCGATCAACAAGCTGTTTACCAAGGTGGCGATCGGCCAGCTCGTCCAGGCGGGGGTGCTGTCGTTCGACGACACGATCGCCAGTATCCTGCCCGACTACCCCAACACCGAGGTGGCGCGGACCGTCACGGTACGTCACCTGCTGGAGATGACGTCCGGGATCGGGGACATCTTCGGCGAGAGCTACGACGCGACACCGAAGGACCGGTTCCGCCACAACTCGGACTACCTGCCGTTGTTCGCAGCCGAGGAGGCACGGTTCGCGCCCGGGGAGCGGTTCGGGTACTCCAACGGCAGCTACATCGTCCTCGGGGAGATCGTCGCCGCTTCCTCCGGCGAGGACTACTACGACTACGTGCGCAGACACGTCTTCGAGCCGGCCGGCATGGCGGACTCGTCGTGGTACGAGGCGGACGATCCGGTACCTGGCGTCGCCTTCGGCTACACCAGGAACTGGGGACCGGGGGGTCAGCCGGAGCCGACCCGGCGGCGCAACATCTACTCGCTGCCGGCGCGGGGCAGCGCGGCCGGCGGCGGCTACGCCACGGTCGACGACCTGCTCGCCTTCACCAAAGCCCTGCTCGCGGATCGACTGCTGTCGCCCGCCTATACGGACTGGTTCTTGAGCGGTCGGGAGTGGGGCGAGATCAGGGAGGATCAGGCACCCGATCCGGCGGTGAGGAATCAGGGGGGCATCGGGTTTGCCGGCGGCGCCCCGGGCATCAACTCGATGCTCGACGTGGACCTCGAGCGCGGCTTCACGGTCGTGGTGATGGGCAACTACGATCCGCCCGCCGCCATGGACGTAGCCCGCACGATCCGACGGATCCTCGCGGCGGTGGTCGAGGAGGAACCCGCCAACACGCCGGAGGGTTGAGCACCGCGAGGCTGACATATCGTTGACGGGAGCCCAAATCCCAACCATGTGGGCGGATGGATGCGGTATTCTCCAACCCCGACCCGGGTCGACCGATCCGAGTCTCCAGGGGGTACGAGATGCGCATGCACTCACGGAAATCCCGCAAAGCACCCAGGGTTGTCGTCCTCCTGCTGCTGTGTGCAGCCGGCCTCGGCCTGTGGTGGGCGCTGACGGTCGGTCCCGAACCGACCATCGCGCTCGAGACCGATCGACCGGCCGTGGGCAGGGCGACCCGAGTGGTCGCCGACTTTGCCGAACCCCAGCGCGGCCTGGGTGTGGTGCGACTCGAGGTCGTACAGGGAGAGCGGACAGAGGTGCTCGACGAGCAGCGCTTCGAGCGGGGATCCGGGCTGCCGATCGTGGGTGACGCCGGCGTCGGCGAAACCACCCTGGTGGCGACCATCGGCACGGATTCCCTGGCCTGGCTCGAGGAGGGCGAGGTCGTGGTACGGGCGGTGGCCGACAGGGCCGCGGGCCCCCTGCGCAGGGTGCGGCCGGTGACCGTGGAGCAGACGCTTCCGGTACGTCTGCGACCGCCCAGGCTGGAGGTCGTGTCGTCCCAGCACTACGCCCGCCAGGGCGGCAGCGGCGCGGTGGCGTACCGCGTCGGCGAGACCGTCGTGCGTTCCGGCGTCCGGGCCGGTGTCGCGGAGTCGCACGGCTCTCGCCTCGAGGGAGGCGCGCCGGCCGACCGTTTCGTGCTCTACGCCATCCCGTGGGACCTGGATACCCCGGCGGATGCCCGCCTGTTCGCGGAAGATGATGCCGGGAACCGGGCCGAGCAGCCGTTCCTCGACCTGTTCAAGCCGATGGCGCCGCGCACCGGCACCATCCGGCTGGGCGACGATTTCCTCGAGCGGGTCGTGCCGGCGATCGCCAGCCAGACTCCCGGGTTCGACGACTCGGACGGGTTGCTCGACCAGTACCTGAGGATCAACGGGGACCTCCGTCGCGCCGAGCTGGATCGCGTGGCCGAGCTGACGCGAGGGAGCGAGCCGTCGTTCCTCTGGTCCGGCCCCTTCGTGCAGATGCCCAACAGCGCGCTCCAGGCCAACTTCGCGGAGACCCGGACCTACCTCTACGAGGGCAAGACGGTCGACCGGCAGACCCATCTCGGACTGGATCTCGCATCCACCGCCCGGGCGCCGGTGCCCGCTCCGAACTCCGGGCGGGTGCTCTACGCAGGATGGATGAGCCTGTACGGCAACGTGGTGATCATCGACCACGGCTACGGCCTTCTGTCGCTGTGCGGCCACCTGTCGTCCGTGGACACGGTCGAGGGAGCATCGGTGGCCAAGGGGGAGATCGTCGGCTCGAGCGGCGCGACCGGTCTGGCAGGTGGCGACCACCTGCACCTCGAGATCTTCCTGCACGGCCAGTCGGTGGACCCGGTGGAGTGGCTCGACGCGAAGTGGATCCGCGACAACCTGGGCACCAAACTCGCGGTCCCGATCGAGTGATTCTCAGGTCGGGCCCGTCCCTTCGACTCAGTGGAAGTGCCCGTTTCCGTCTCCGTATCCGTCACCGTGCCCGCAGAGGCCGGTTCGATTGCGCGCGGCACGGGACTCTCCCTTTCGGGAACGGGAACGGGAACGGGAGCGGGATCGGGAACGGGAGCGGGATCGGGTGGGGGCCGACCCGAGGAACCCGCCGTGACAGAGCAATGCGGCACATGTAACCGGGGTCACAGCACGGCGTGAGGCTTCATCAGGACTGATACCGAGTCTCTTGACAGGAGGCGTGTGGCTGGCTAGCGTGATCGGACGACATACCAGGTCCGCTGCCTGCGCCCGAACGCGGCGCCCCGACCGCAGCGGCCACAACAAGGAGGACCGGATGCAACGATTGCAGAGAAGAGTGCTGGCGGCAGCTGCGCTGTGCGCGCTGCTGGCGGTATCGCAGGCCGGAGCCACGACGCTCCTGAAGATGGACCTCGGGGAGCTTGTCCAGCGGTCGGACAGGATCTTCCGGGGGACCGTGATCGACGTCGAGCAGAGCTCGGTGACGGCGGGCGGCGGCGAGCTGCCGACGGTCGTCTATCGGCTGCGCGTCGAGGAGATGCTCAAGGGCGAGGCCGACGTCGTCAAGGGCGACGAGGCGTACGTCGAGATCCGCATGGTGGGCAGCATCAAGGACGAGACGTCGCAGGGCGACCTGCAGCGGTTCTCGATGTTCCGCGATGTGCCGCGTCTGACCATGGGGTCGGACTACCTGCTACTGACCACTCCGGAGAGCTCGATCGGACTGTCCACCACGGTCGGTCTCGGGCAGGGCGCATTCAGCGTCTTTAGAAGGGACAAGACCGACTATGCGGTCAACCAGTTCGACAACGCCGGCCTCGGGATCGATGGCGGCGGCGCGGTGCCGTACATCGATCTGTTGGCCGCGATCAAGGGCCTGATGGGCCAGTAGGGAAGGAGACGATGATGACAAAGCAGAGCTTCTCTGTCGCTCGCCTCGCCCTGCTCGCCGGGGCGATGATTCTCGCCGGCACACAGGCCTTTGCCGCCGACTCTCTGGTCGTCTGCCAGAGCGGCGTGCCGTTCGCCTATCCCGGTGGCGGCACCGACATTCCGTTCAACCCCGATCAGGGGGGCCTCGGACCGCTGACGAACGCTGAGGGGGTCGCGGCCGTCGAGCAGGCGTTCCAGACGTGGGCCGATGTCGCCACATCGAGTGCGACCTTTCTCAACGCCGGACTGATGCCGGTCGACGTCGACAACACCAACTTCGCGCCGATCCTCAATCCCACGGCGCCGGACGGTCTCAGTCCGATCGTCTTTGACGAGGACGGCTCGATCTTCACTTTGCTGTTTGGACCAGGCTCCGGCATCCTCGGATTCGCCGGGCCGGATTTCGGGAACTTTGCCACGTGCGAGCTCATCGAGGGGAGCGCGTTTCTCAACGGGCCGGAGTTTGGCGACCTGATCGTGGCAGAGGACATCATGGTCCACGAGTTCGGTCACTACATCAACCTGGGCCACGTGGAGCTGAACGGCCAGCTCGTGCCGTTCTCCGAGGGTGGCGACACCAGTGGGCCGACTCCCGACGACACGACCTTCGGAACTCCCAGCTTCCTCGGCACCGAAGTGATCGAGACGATGTACCCGTTTTACTTCAGTACGACTCCTTCGGGTCAGGTCGGGATGAGAACGCCCCACGCCGACGACATCGCGAGCATCTCCACGATCTACCCGGCGCCGGGCTTCGCCTCGACCACGGGTACGATTTCGGGGAGGATTTTGTTCCCGAACGGCACCACGAGAGCGAGCGGCGTCAACGTGATCGCTCGCAATATGAACGACCCGTTCGTCGACGCGGTGTCGACCTTTTCCGGCGCCTACACCAACAGCACCTCGCAGGCAGATCCCAATGTCGGCGTGTTCACCCTGTCAGGCTTGACTCCGGGCGAGCAGTACGCCGTATTCATCGACGAGGTGACCGCGTTTGCAGGTCGCTTCAGCAACCCGATCCTGCAGCCACTGCTGGGACCGGAGGAGTACTGGAACGGGGCCGACGAGGCCAACTCGAACCCGCCGGACGATCCGCTCGTCTACGAGCTGATCACTGTTGCGGCCGGGAGTCCGGTGAGCGACGTTGACATCATCTTCAACCAGCCGGCACCAGGAGAACCGCTGCCGGTCGGGGATGACGGTTCCGTCCAGCTCGCGCTGCCGTTCGAGTACGAGATCTGCGGCCAGACCTTCGCCTCGGTCTTTGTCAACTCCAACGGCAACCTGACCTTCGGTTCGGGTGACGGCGACTTCTCTGAGAGCGTGCCCGAGTTCCTGTCCGACCAGCCGCGGATCGCGGGCCTGTGGGACGATCTCAACCCGTCGGCCGGAGGCATCGTGACCTTCTACCCCGGCAAGAACGACTTCCGGGTCGTGTACGACGGTGTGCCCGAGTGGCCGGCCACGGGTTCGAACTCGTTCGAGATCACGCTCAAGCGGGCGTCGAACCACGTGGACGTCGAATACTACGAGATCTCAGCGATGGACGGCTTGGCCGGCGTCAGCTGCGGCGGTGCCGTCACGTCCGGCTTCGAGACCGCGAGCGACCTGAGTGCATTCGCGCCGTCGCGCATCAACCTGCACAACCAGCCTGCGGTGTTCGAGCAGTTCACCCCCTCTGGGAATCCCAACGACCTCGGGGACTCGACGGTGCGCTACAACGGGACGACCACGTACAACGACAACTGGGCCGAGCCGAACGACACGCCACGCAAGGCGCGTAGCGTCAGCCTGCCGTTCGACTCGATCCCGGTTACCAGGTACACGGAGATCGAGCCGACCGGTGCCGACATCGACTGGTTCCGGTTCGGTGCACATGGCGGCAAGACCCTGGTGGCGGAGATCGTCAGCGGCGAGCTCGACTCACTGATCGCGCTCTTCGACGCCTCCGGAGCCCTGGTCGACTTC
>JBFELO010000023.1:0-44083 GCA_041552055.1 Candidatus Sulfomarinibacteraceae bacterium
GTCGAGTTCTACCGCAGCCCGGCTCGCGTCGCCTGGACCCCCACCGGCACTAACGTCCCCGACTACCCGAAGCTGGCCCAGTTGTGGTGGCAGAATGTCGCCGAAGCCGCCAGCGGGGAGAAGACGCCCCAAGAAGCCATGGACAACCTCGCCAGTCAACAGGATCGCATGCTGCAGCGGCTTGAACGGGCCAACGTCCAGGGCGAGTGTGGTCCCAGGCTCAACAAGCCCCGGAGCGCGGAGTACTGGCTCGCTCAGCCCGGGTCACCCAAGCCCAAGCTCGACAACGAGAAGCCCCCGGGCGAGACCGTGCCGTACGACCAGTTGCTCGAGGCGTGGCGGCAGGGCCGTGTTCGGTGATGCTCGGGCAGCCCTGGATCCTGCAGCACGCCACACCCACGACCGACACCGAACCACAGAGACGCGGAGGCACAGAGAGTTCTCCGGAAGTGGGGCGCTCGGTGCCAGTGCGTTCTCGATCTTCGTGACATGACGCGCTCCGCAGGAGAGGTTTGAGTCCTCCTCTGTGACTCTGCGACTCTGTGGTTTGACTCCCCCTCCGCGGCGCTGTCACATGGAGCGCACGAAGTCGTCCATCTTGTCGAACGCCTCGCCGATCGACTCCACGTACCACAGCAGCGGCTGGTAGGTCGTGATCGGGTACGAGGTGTCCTTGGCGATCTCGGGGTCGAAGCGCCGCACCTCCACGTCGCCGCCGAGACAGTGCTCGAGCTCTCCAAAGCTCGACAGCAGGCCGGCGCCGTAGGCGCGAAGACCGGCCACGGTTCTCAGAAGACCGTACTCGATGGTGAACCAGTACAGCGTCGCCAGCTGGTCGATCTGGTCGTCGTTCGCGCGCAGTGAACCCTCGCCGATCTTCTGCGACAGGTCCGCGAACTCCGGAATCGCGAGCATCGGGGCGTGGCCCATGAGCTCGTGCACGATGTCGGGCTCGGGCGTGTACAGCGGCTGGCTGTGGTGGCGGATGTACTGCGTCGCGCAAAAGATGCGTTGCGACAGCTTGCCGAGAAACTGACGCGCCGACACCAGGCCGGCCACGGCCTGCAGGCGAAACCCGGTCCTGGCCTCGAGGAAGGCGCTCACGTCTGGGAGCTGCGGAATGACGTCTGCCGAGTACCCCAGGTCGCCGATCACCGCGGTGAATTCACCACACGCGTGGGTCGGGTACAGCGCCGTCAGGCGTTCGAACGCCGTTCCCCAGGTCGCGCGCTCGATCTTGGTGTACTCGACCGCCCGCGGCGCCGCGTACTCGTCGATTGGTGGCGCGAGCCGCGCAATGAGGTCACGCCGTCCGCGATAGTCGGGATCGCTGAAACCGGGATGGTTCGACTCGAGCTCGACGACGTACCCCTGCATGCCACCTCTCTTGCGACGCGATCGCACTTTGTCTCTGCATCATGTCACGGCGACCCACCCGCGCGCAAGCGAACCCTCAGACCTTACGTCAAAAAGCGGTTCAATACCCGATGAAGGCGCATCTCCCAGTAGCCGACGTTGGCGGGCCCGACGACCCTGGGGTCGAAGTTGGGATTCCCGACCTTGCCGAGGTACGCCAGGTAGTGAACGAACTCGGGCACCGACACGGTGCACCCAGTCGCATGCACGTAGCGCGACTTTCTGTTTTCGAAACAGTTCCACATTGTCGCGAAGTTCTTCAGGAGCATGTCGTTGGACTTGGTCTTCCTGGAGTCCACCTCGTGGTTGGATCGGTAGCTGCTCTCGATGTGGACCTCGCGTCCGTCGATCTCCCCGTGCCAGCTCGTGCACGCACCTGCGAAGATCACCCGCTCGTCATCGGCCACGTCCAGAGGTCCCTCCACCTTGCCCACCACCACCCGGATCTTCTTGAGATCCTGCTCGACCGTCGGGTTCACGGCCCTGAAAATGTGCACGGCCTCCTGCAGCGCACCCGGACAACCCCCCCAGCAGTAGTCCGGTGAGTGCGCCTCCGGAAATGTTCCGACCGTACACGAGATGTTGCTGTCCTCGCCGAAGTAGTCATCGATCCTCTCCAGGCAGAGCTCGAACCCCGCGGTCTTTGCCTGGACCTCTTCGAGCGGGAAATCACCGGACACCTCGATGTCGTCCAGATTCATGGGGCCGAATTCTCGATCAGCCGCGTGGCGGAGATGCACCACGTCCGCCGGATTCACATGCACCATGTGGCAACCGACCGTGTCCACCGCGCACGAATTGGTGCCCATCACGATCGCGCCCAGGGGAAACGGTGTCGGCGTCAACATCATCTTCTGGCCCGCGACGATGCCGTCGATCGCGATGAAGTGCGGTTGTATCACCTCCTGGAGATCGGCGATCTTCTGCTCGAGGAAGATGTTGTGGTCTACCAGTCGGTGCCGGTCGTCCTGGATCCCGATGAAGTTCTTGAGACTGAGGGTGAGACGACACCACGGGTGGGCCTTGAACTTCGGCAGATTGACGAGGAAGTCGCAATCGGCTATCGGCTTGGGGATGAAGATGAGGTCCCTGAGCCGCCCCTCCTTCTTCAGTTCCACCGGAACCTGCTTGGTCTCGTCGAAGTAGTGCGCCTTGACCCCGTGCCGCTTCAGGACTTCCGGGTATCCCGCGTTCTTGAACGCCCATCTGGTCGCCAGGGTCAAACCGCAGCGCTCGCCCACGGCGAGTTCCTTGACGTTCTCCGCCTGGTCCTTCGTCGCGGCAATCACGCCGTCGAGGAACTCTTTACGGGTGAAGGCGTGCGGAAACATCTCGGGATGGGCGATGACCACGTTGGGCTTGAGCAGCACCCGCCCGGAGGGCTTCACCCCCAGCTCCCCCATCCCCTCGTTGACGATGCCGCGGATCCGATCCGGATCGTACTCGTCGCAACGCCTGATGAGCACCTTGTGCTTCACTGCCGCCTCCCTTCATTGGACGCGCCATGAACCCTCCCCCGCTCGTTGCGAAGATCACGTGGGGAGGCCACTCTCATCGGCATGTGTACCTGCTGCTCTCTCGATCGTAGGCCGTTCCTCAAACACCGTCAATCCACCACTGTGTGCGGTCTCGGTTCTTGACTCTTCCTCGAAGCGCTGGCGGGAAAAACCAGATTGTCGGATGACCGGGCGCAACGTGCCTCTTCGCGGCTCGTGATGGTCGGGGACTGGCACGGTGACTGTGGATTCGTCGGTACGCTTCTGCAGCACGACACGGCTGCAATTCAATGAAACGGTGGTTGGCAAGGATCCGGTAGTGAGAGGCCGCGGTGCCGATCATCGCGCTTTGCCGGAGCTCGATTCCCGAAGGAACGTCAAGAGCTCTCTCAAGTGCCGTTCGATAACTTCAGCATTCAACAGACCCATGTGTGATGCGTTGGGCTCGCTCACGAAGTCGGAATCGCTGAAGTCCGGACCGAGGGCCTGGTGGTCAACGTGAGCCAGCATCAGCTCTCGTAGGCCCCTCTGCTCGCTCTCCTCCGCACCGGCAAACACCACGCGAACCCCGATCCTCGCCTCCTTTGATTTCCGGTACCAACCGGTCAATGGACTCTCGCCTTCCGCGAGGAAGGGAGTGATGATGTCCCGGCCATGGGATCGCAGGGCGTCAATGTCATCGTGGTACTTCCGCACGAGTTCCATGAGGTAGGGGTTCATCTGGAGCCATGCCAGCGGGGTGTCCATCGCGGCGGCCACGTCACGCGCAATATCGAGGATCTCCCCATCACTACCGTCAAGAATTTCGGCTACACGCTTCGAGAAGAAACACGTCTCGAGACTGACGTTTGGACTCAGGGCAAGGGCCCCATCGATGTGGCGATGATCCATGCCCCCCTCGGAAATCAACCGCAACACGATGTCGGCGCCCGATGAAAAGCCCGTGAGAAGAGTCGTTTTCGGCCTCGATGCCTCCAGGATAGACTCTACGAAGAGCCTCAAGATTGTCAGGTGGTCGGCGATGGGCAACGGCGTTCGTCGACGCCGCGTCTCCTCGAATCCGTACAGCGTCACTGCGACTCCGCGGTGCCGGGAGCGGCTCAGGATCTCCGAGAATGCGCCGTGGTCGAAGCCGAATCCCGGCACGTAGACGACCAACACATCGGACGGCCGGTCGTTGTCCAGATATCTCAGCTCGTCGCCGATGATCGCCGGGTCCAGGGTCTCTCGGTTGAGGTGCCGACAGACATCGGTCGTCAGGGCCCAGGAGCGCTCGGCCTCGATGTCATTCGGACCAAAACCGGACGCGGCTCCGGGCTCGGGGATCGCCGGCTCTTCCCAGGCCTCTGCCAGTTCGAGCCGTGCATCGCCAATGTGCCGGAGCCGTTTCGTGACGTCGCGACGCAGGCAACGCCGCAAAACCCTTCCGACTGCCTGGGGAAGGCCTCCAGGCATGTGCCCCCAGTCCGGTTCGTCCCGAAGAACCGCGGCGAACACGTCGCTGGCGGCATCCCCCTCGAAGGGGCGCCGCCCGGTCAACATCTCCCACAGCACCACGCCGAACGCCCAGATATCGGCGCGGGTGTCCACGGCCTTTCCTCGGACCTGTTCGGGGCTCATGTATGCAGCGGTGCCGAGGAGGGCGCCGTGCGCGGTCATCTGCGCCGTCAGCGTTGGTGAGTGCGTCAGGTCGGCCTCGCTCTCCGCGGGCTGCCACGCCTTGGCGAGCCCGAAGTCGAGCACCTTCACCTTGCCCTCGCGTGAGAGCATCACGTTGGCAGGTTTCAGGTCGCGGTGAATGATCCCCTGCTCGTGGGCTGCCTCCAGCCCCTCTGCGATCTGGAGAGCGATGGGTAGGGCATCATCGATGCGAATTGGCCCCCTGTTGATCAGCGCGGCCAGATCTTCCCCCTCCACGAACTCCATCACGAGGAAGGTGAGCAGCCCCGGGTCCGCGTCCATGTCCGTGGACTCTTCTGGTGTTTGGACGGTCTCGAAGCCGTAGAGCGTCGCGATGTTCTGATGGTTCAGCGACGCGAGCAGCTTCGCCTCTCTCTCGAACCGCGCCAGTCTCTCCTCGTCCTGGGCGACCTCCTCCGGCAACACCTTGATCGCCACGTCCCGATCGAGCCGCTCGTCGTGGGCGCGGTAGACCTCCCCCATCCCACCCTCGCCCAGTTTCGAGGTGATGCGGTAGTGGGAGACGGTGGTGCCGATCATCGCGCTTCACTCGACACGTTTCATGCGCCGAAGCAGATCCACAAAACGGGGATCGGACCGCACGCCGTCGAAACCCGGGTCCACGTTGACCCAGATCAGAGATGCATCTCGGACCTGATAATCCCGTTCCAGCCAGTCCAACGCCCGGTCGTGCCCGCCCAGGGCGGCGTGTGCCAGCGCGATCAGGTGCGGTGCGACGTATTCCCCTTCAGCGAGCGCCTCCAACTCCTCGAGCGCGGTCCGGGCCTCGCTGGCGCGTTCAGCCGCCGCGTACACCCGGGCGAGCGCCGATTTCACGTACGGATCGTTGTCATGGTCAGCTGCGATCCCCTCCAGAATTTCGATCGCCTGTCCATGCAACCCCATTTGACTGAGCGCCGGTGCAGACATTTCATCCTGGTAGTCCGGATACAGCTCGCAGATCTGCTCGATCTCGCGGATCACCTCATCAAAACGACGCGCGAAGTAGAACCAACGAGCACTATTGTGTCGTGTGGTCCTCGAGAGTGGATCCAGGCCTTTGGCCACCTTGACCTCTTCGATCACCTCGTCGAACCTCCCCTGCGCGGCCAGCAGGTCCGAGTACCACACATAGGCTCTGGCGTTGCCCGGTTCGAGTTGGAATACACGCCGAAAGCTCGCCTCCGCGCCGGCCCAATCGTGGTCGTGGTGGTAGCTGGCGTCGGCCAGCGAGACGTGGGCCTCGACCAGTGATTCGTCCAGGGCCAGAGCCTTTCTCGCCGCGGCCTTGGCCCGGGGTCGCTTCTCCAGGCAACGCACGATGGTGCGTTCCAGCTCCGGCGGCAGCGCCGCGTCCGCAGTCGACAATTCCGTCGGCTCCTCCTTGAGGATCGCTGCCATCGTGTCGGCTGTGGAGTCACGGGCAAACGCCCGCCGGCCGAACACCAGTTCGAACAGCACACGGCCGAGCGAGAAGATGTCGCTGCGGTGGTCGACGGCCTCGCCGCGCACCTGCTCTGGAGACATGTAGCCGACTTTCCCGAGCACCGTCCCGGGATCGGTATGCCGCGTCATGGTCGGATCTTCTGTCCCGCCGTCTCCAACGCCCACGCCCAAGCGCCCGGCCAGCCCGAAGTCGAGGATCTTGACCCTGCCGTCAGCCGTGAGGAAGACATTCGCGGGCTTGAGGTCGCGGTGGACGATACCGGCTTCGTGGGCCGCACCCAGCCCATCCGCGATCGCGGCACCGATCTCGTTCACCTTGCGCCAGCTCAGGGGTCCGCCCCCTAACCGCTCGCGCAGGGTGTCGCCTTCGAGCAGTTCGGTTACCGAGTAGGCAATGTCCCCCTCGCGCCCGTAATCGTGGATTTCGAGAATGTTCGGGTGCGAAAGCCTAGCGACCGCGTTGGCCTCGCGTTCGAACCGCCCGAGCCGATCGGCATCTCCGACCACCGCCTCCGGCAACACCTTGATCGCGACATCCCTCTCGAGCTCCGTGTCCCTCGCCCGGTACACCTCGCCCATGCCCCCCACACCGAGGGGCTCCAGGATCTCCTGGCGTCCGAGGCGGTCGCCGGTCTCGAGAGTCATGGCCTGAACCAGCATTGTGTCAACCCGATTATCACAAGAACCACCGACGATCGACAAACAGATCCCTGCAGTTTGCCGGGTAGCTGCTCTGATGAGCCAGCAGATACCTGGGAGGGGCACGGCGCGCGGTCGGATTCTCGGAACCGAATGGGCCCCTTCGATTCGTGCCTCGATTCGCGATTCGTGGCCGGCACGCGTTCGTACTCGGATCAGCGGATGGCCAGCGGTCGGCCGGGCGATCCTGTGGCCCCCTCGATCCTCAGCGGCGTGAACACGAGCAGGAACTCGTAGACACCTTCCTCCACCAGCTCTTCGAAGGTGAGCGCCTCGAGATTGAAGATCCCGTGCTTCATCATGAGTTCCTGGTGCAATGGGAAGGCCAGGTTCGGATCGGGATTCGGCGTGACCTCAGTGCCCGCCCCATCGCTCCCGACCATGGCGAGGTGTCGATCCACCACCCAGCGTGCCACTTCAACACCGATACCCGGGGTACTCTCGGCCATGAATCGATCCGGCTCGGTCCAGTGACGTGCCCATCCGTAGCGGAAGAAGACGGCATCGCCCTCTCCAATGCTCTCCTCAGAAACTCCCTGCTTCGCAAGGGCGCCACGCACGTCCTCCATGGTGACCTCGTAACCACCCTCCAGCACGTCTACGCGCTTGTACCCGGCCACGTCGACGAGAACCCCACGAGTGATGATCGCCTTGACGTGCTCCACGCCGACCTTTCGAAGACCGTATGGGCTGTAGATCTCCTCTCCGGTGTAGCCGTTGTAGTAGACGTCGTGCGCGACGCCGTCGGCCATCGTCATGCGCATCCCTACATGACCGAGCCCGTCGAACTGCGTTCCCACCTGACCGATCTCGGCACACAGGAACTCATCGTTGGCGACAACTGAATTGCCACCGAAAGGACCGAATGGACCTGCGCTGAACATGGCAAATGTACGAGTGCCGTACAGTGGCATACCCCGCCTGTACACCTGGCCGATCTCGTAGACCCTGCCGGTCTTCACGAGACTCAGCGACTCGACGATCTTGGCCGGAGTGATCCAGTTCGAAGCTCCAGCCTGATCCTCCGGTCCCCAGATCGGATGTGGCCACCACGGCCCCTTCTCCCTGGTCTGGGCTCCAACCATCGACGACACGGCGAGCATCGCCACAAGGACGACAATCGACAGTTCCCTCTGAGGTCCATTCCCAGTCATGATCATTGCTCCTTTTAGTACCGCGGGTGGCACATAACCAGTGTCTCCCCCGTTCGGAGACGCGAGGCGACGCACTACCACTTCTCGTCGTACTTGGTCCACAGCAGGTCGCCGAGGTTCCAATACGCCGCCGTGACCTCGTTGCAGGCCGCGGTACTGACCTCGGTCAGATAGGCGCGAGCCGCCACGGGGTCCTGCTCTAGCAGAGTGGTGGCCTTTTCCGCCACCTCCTGCTGCTGCGCGAGGTACTTCTCCTGCAGGGGGCCCCGCACCTCGGCCACATCGGCCCGCATGTCGCCCCACCGGTGCGCGGCCAGGGTCGCCACCCGGTTGAATGCCCACCAGGCCGAGCGGCGGCTGAAACCGGTGGTCCGTCCGTCGGTCTCGTACTCGTCGGGAAGATCCTCGATTCCGGCGTAGAGCGGTACATAGGTCGTCGTCGCCGGGTTGTCGTAGCCGAACCAGACGATCCCGCCGACCGGGTCGGGCAGCCAGCTGCGTGACTGGGTGACGGTGACGTACATGCAGTACCAGCGAGCCATGGGTCGCTCGCCGCGCCAGCCCCAGCCGCCATTGATCCTCAGCATCTTGTTCATGTCGTACGGCATGAACGGGTTGGCCAGCGGGCTCTTGACCGTCTTGCCCTCCTCGTCGGTGACGGTGAGGTGCTTGACCATGTCGTAGTCGGTCTCCTCGAAGGTATCGCGGAACAGCTCCATGATCTTCTCCGGACCGACCGGCACCTCGGGTTTGACCGACAGTGGGAAGCTGTTCGCGTTGGCGTGCAGCTCCAGCGAGGGGGCGAGCAGACTGAGCACCCGCCACTCGCGGCGGGTGGAGGCGAAGCTGAGGCGACCGTTGGGATTGTACGCTTCGCAGAAGCGGAAGGGCTCGCCACCGTCAGCGCTCCACCATCCCTTCCTCGCGGCGACCGCGACGACGTTTTCTGAAGCCATGAAGAACTCGGGATCGCCCAGGTCGATCTGGGCGATACGCGAGGAGTTGGCGACCACCGAGACCTCGTCGTCGGGGATGCGCTGCGCCGCCCACACCGCGCCGACTTCGCCCTCACCGGGCCCCACGATCTCCATCAACCAGACCTCGTTTTCGTCCGCGACGGTCAAAGCCTCGCCCTCGTCGTTCCAGCCGTACCGCTCGATCAACGCGCCACCGGTACGGATCGCCTCGCGGGCGGTCCGTGCCCGTTCCAGCATCAGGCGGGTGAGCGTCTCGCAGTCCACGAGTCCCGCGTCGGACTTCAGCTCCTCGCGCCCGCCAAAGGTCGACTCGCCGATTGCCACCTGGTACTCGTTCATAACGGCGTACGCCGGGTTGAGGTAGCCGTACGTCTCCGTGACCTGCGGGATCGCGCCCGTGGGCTCGCGCCCGTAACGCTCCATGGGTCCGGTGTCATCGTCGGTGCGCTTGGTGAGCTGGATCGTGTTGCCGCTCCCGTGCTTCTGACGGTGCACGACGACGATGCCGGAACCGGTGCGGTGGCTGTCGCAGGTGTGGGAGGTCATCACTGACCCGTCCCGCGAGGCATTCTTGCCCACCATGATAGATGTGCAGGCGAGCGCCTCGTGCCAGCTGGTGCCCGCCGTCAGAACCGTAATCAACAGAAACGTGCAAGTGCCTCTCCTCATGTGGAGTGTCCCTTCCGATGGGTGTTCTCGCATCCCATGCACCTTCCCCTCGTTGGAGGCCAATGATAGTGCGCGACCGGGGCGCGCCAACGGGCCCGGTCCGATTCCCTCCGGTCATCACCCGCCCTGAATTCCGGAGGTTCGCTCTCGTGCCGAACACGTGGTGGGCTATCGCGGAGATCACTCCCCTGCACAGGGAGAAGCGTGCTCGACCGCGGGTCGCAGGTCGTAGAGAACCCGTGCCTCGCCCAGCTCGTCGATCCGGTCCTGGAGCCGTTGCACCAGCTTGTCCCGGCGGGCCAACAGCGCGCGCCGTTCGTGCACCGTCAGGTAGGGTCCGAGGCGTTCCTCGAGCCGCTCCTCGTCCAGGTCCTGCAAGGCCTGCCACAGTCCGCGCTCGCAATGGGTGACCGCCTTTGAGTAGAAGAGTTCGGTGGTCTCTCCGAAACAGCGTCCGCAGTCGATGAACCACACTCGCCAGTTGTTGTCGATCAGGGAGTTGCCGAGGTTGCTGTCGCGGTTAGCCACCAGATTGTCGAAGATGTGCATGATCTGACGTTGTTGGTTCCACCGAATGCTGTCCGGCGGTGAGCATCCACGGTCCCGTCTCGTCTTCTCGGTGATGGACCCCTCGACCCACATCTTGACGGACCCGTCCTTCGACTTGATCTTGCGTGACGCCGCCGGAGGCACACGGTCCAAACCCAACAACCGGTCGAGGTGGTAGGCGGCGACGTCGTAGGTGTGGGAGTCTCGCCAGTCGCGAAACCTGTAGCGATTGCCCGCGATCTTTTTGGTCACGCCCTTCTCGCGCCGTTCGATGTCCTTGAAGACCGTGTTGGCGCGTACGCCGTTGCCGGCCAGAACCACCTTCCGCGGCCCGGTCACGCCGACCGGGATCTTCTCGGTCGACTCCACGGTCGCAGTCCGGAGGAACTCCTCGATCTCCTCGTCCGACTGAAACGGCAGTGGTCGGCCTTCGACGTCGAGCCAGAGATACCCCTCGAAACGCTCCTCCACCGCTGGCGGTGGGGAGGCGCTCTCCGGTACTTGCCCCGCCCCCGGCTCGGCCGCCATCAGGAGTAGACAGCTAGCGATTAGAACTGTGTGTCTCATGACGCCCTCATTCCTGGGTTTTCACCGGCCCCGTTGTGTCAGAGTTCCCTCGCCTTCAGTATGAGCCCTGTGATCCCGATCGGCAAGACACTGTGAGACCTGGTTTCACTCTCCGCAACATCGCACTCACTCCTCAGACCTTCACTGTCGGTCGGGACCGTGCCGGAATCATCAGAAAACGGTCCGGTTTCGGTCCGGATCTTGTACGGATGTGCTTACGACCCATGTGCGCACTCTTCCCGGGAACAGCTCGCCGTCGCAGGCTCAACCGGTCGTGGGCTCCTGGACGTATCGGGATCGAGCACCGCAACTCAGGGCGAGGACCTCGAATCCGGACTCATGGCGCTCGCAACGGGCGGCCCTCGGGGCGCTGGCGGGCACTCGTGGGCGCGGAGTCGTAGTTTACAGTACGTCGAGCGCCCAAGAGGGGCGAAAACGTCGCCGGGTGGGGTGCATCGGCGGCCGCAGTAGAAGGCTGGCGAGAGGTGCAGGCTAGAATCCCGTTAATCAATGACGTTGGGGGTCGTTGTGATGGATGAGGACAGACGTGAGGAGGAACGCGTGGAAGCCGCGCTAGCCGAGACCCATCCAGACACGACCCGCTGGCTCGAGCCAGTGTATCGCGAGCACGCCACGTCGGTGCTCCGCACCGCCTATCGCGTCACCGGCAGTGTGGATGACGCCGAGGACGTGCTCCAGACCGTTTTCCTGCGCCTCGCTCGACGAGAGGTCCCTCCGGAGTTCACTCACGGCCCGCTCCCCTACCTGCGGCGAGCGGCCACCAACGCCGCGCTGGACATCGTCCAGTCGCGCCGGTTGCGGTCGAGCTCGCCCCTGACCGCCGTGCCGGACGGCATCGTCGTGGACAGGGCGCCGGGACCGGAGCGGGTACAGGCGGGCCGTGAGCTTCGAGATCGTCTCAGAGACGCGCTCGGCGGCCTGAGTCGCCGCCACGCGGAGATGTTCGTTTTGCGCTACTTCGAGGGTTTCGACAATGTTGAGATCGCACGGCAGTACGACACCTCGGCCAGCACAGTGGCGGTCACGCTGCACCGCGTCCGATCTCGCTTGGCCGATCTGATGGCGCCCCACATGGGAGGAATCCAATGACCGATCGAACCGATGACCGCGAACAGACCCTGGATCGGGTCTCCAACGAGATCCAGTCAGACCGTCTGGATGAGGCCACCGAGGCGGCCGTGACGGCGAGAGTCTGGAATCGGATCACCGCCGAGCTGGAGAGCCGTCACGCGCCGCTTCGCGGATGCGAGGACGTACAAGCGCTCATCCCGCGGTTCGCGGAAGGGGCACTCTCCGAAGCGCGCGCACTGCTGGTCGAGGATCACACCCGAAACTGCGTGCGGTGCCGCCGGAGTCTGATGGAGGCACGCGGGGTGGCGACGGAGTCCCCTCCCCCACACACGACGGAACGAGCCCGGCCAGTGGCGTCCTGGTTGAAGATGGCCGCGGCTGCCGTGATTCTGATTGGCCTGGGAGCGATCGGGGCCCGGATGATCACGTCGGTCATCCTCGATCACAACCTGGTGGCAATGGTCGAGACCGTCGACGGTGTACTCCAGCCCGTGACTGCCGGAAGGGCGCCTGCCACGGTTCAGCCCGGAGCCACCGTACGGGCCCGATTCCCTGTGCGCACCACCATGGGGTCCGACGCTGTTCTTCGGCTCGACGACGGCTCGCGGATCGAGATCGGGCCCCGGAGCGAGATCGAGTTGCGCGGCTCGTTGCGCGGCACGGTGATCCACCTCGATAGGGGCCAGATCATCGTTCACGCCGCGACCCAGACCCGCGGGCGGCTGTTCGTCTCCACCGATGATTGCCGAGTGGCCGTCAAGGGCACCATCTTTGCCGTCGACCACGGTCTCAAGGGATCCCGCGTGTCGGTGATCGAGGGTGAGGTCGAGGTCCGCAGACCCGGTGGCCGAGACCTGCTGGTCCCGGGAGACCAGGTCACCACCAACGACCGCCTCGCGAGGGTGACGATCGCGGACCACATTGGCTGGAGCCGGGACGCCGACCAGCACCTGGCCCTGGTAAGGGAGCTCACCGAGTTGCAGCGCGACGTGGCACGGGCGATCGAGCCTCACACCACCCGCACCGCCACACGATTGCTCGACCTCGCACCGGCGGACACGGTTGTGTACGGAGCCGTGCCCAACCTCGCGGAGGGCATCGACGAGGCCCGTCAGATCTTTGCCGAGCGTCTCGCGGACAACCAGCTGCTGCGAGAGTGGTGGGAGTCGCAAATCATGGCGGCCGGCATCGATCGCGAGATCGAGACCGTTCTGGACAATCTCCAGCCTCTCGGCGAGGCGGTCGGCGACGAGGTCGTGTTTGCGGTTCCGGCCACCGCTTTCGCCGGTGACGAGGGCCTCCTCATCATGGCTCTCCTCGACGATCCGGCCTCCTTCGAGGCGCTGCTGACACAGCACGTGGCGGACTTGGATGACGGTTCTTCGCCGCCACCGGTCGTGTTGGTGGACGATCCTTCGACCGCGACCGACGACGCCGAGCTCCTGCTCTGGATCCACGAGGACCTGTTCGCGGCCACGACGTCGGCCGCTCGTCTGCGGGACCTCGCGCGCCGTGTGTCGGGGCTTGACGACGGCTTTTTCGAGAGCCGGCTCTACGCCCACCTCGCCGAGGCCTACAGCGACGGAGTTTCGTGGCTGCTCGGGGCCGATGTCGGGCTGATCATGGAGACCGCCGGCAGAGCCGGCGGCGAGGACGAGCTCGAACTGCTCGATCGCCTCGGCCTGCTCGACGTGTCGACGCTGGTGGCCGAACGCCACCGCGTCGAAGACGCCAATGAGATGACCGCCGAGCTGCGGTTCGACGGCGCACGGCGGGGCATGGCGGCCTGGCTCTCAGAGCCCGCACCAATGGGCAGCCTGGAGTTCATCTCGCCCGAAGCCAGCCTGGTCGCTGCCATCGTGACCAAGGACGCGGCCGAGATATTCGAAGAGCTCGTAGCCGCAATCGTGGCTGCCGATCCCTCTGCCCTGGAGGAAATCGCGCGGGTTCGGGCGGAGCTCGGCTTCGACCTTCAGGCCGATTTGGCCGCCACGCTCGGCGGTGAGGGCGCATTTGCAGTGGACGGCCCGATCCTGCCGACACCGAGCTGGAAGCTGGTAGCGGAGGTGTACGATCCGATCACACTCCAGGCCACGATCACACGTTTCGTCGACGAGCTGAACGCTCGCCTGAGAGTCGAGGGCCAGGCCGAGATCGAGCTGACGACGGAAACGGCATCGGGCGTCACCTACCACACGCTCAGTCATCCTGAAGGCACCTTCGAGCTCGTCTACACGATGGTCGACGGCTACGCGGTCGCCGCACCGCAACGAGCCCTGATCGAACACGCGCTCCAGGGTCGCTCCTCGGGCGTGACGCTGGCCAGCTCCGCTGCGTTCCTGGCACTGCTGCCGGACAACGGCTACGCCGACTGCTCCGCTCTTTTCTACCGCAACTTCGGAAACGTACTGGATTCGCTGCCGGTCGCCAGTCGGATGACCGACGGTGCCGGCGAACTCGTGGCCCTCCTCGAGCACGGCGGGGAGCCGAGTCTGGTGTGCGTGTACGGTGAAGCCGATCGAATCCTCGTCAGCGGAACCGGCGGCGGTTTCTTCGGCACGTTGCCGGCGCTCGGTCTTGCCGGGGCACTCGGTCCGCACGCGCCGGTCCACATCGAACGCGAACCGGTATCATCCCGGGGATGAATTCGGTCGGGAGGACTCCGGAGCCCGTCATCGAGCTCGAAGGGCTGAGCGTCCGACTCGGTGGTAGGCCCGTACTGCACGACCTCAACGCGTCACTCGGCGGGCGCGCCATCGGACTGCTGGGACCCAACGGCGCTGGCAAGACCACGCTGTTGAGGACGCTGCTCGAGTTCTACCAGCCGTCGGCCGGCGTGGCGCGGATACTCGGGCAGTCGCTCGATAACGGCGGCAAGCTCGTCCGCGGTGACATCGGCTACATGCCCGAGAGCGAGGCCCACATCGCGAACCTCACGGCGATCCGATTCGTACGCCTGATGGGCGAGCTGAGCGGCCTTCCGCCCGACACCGCGCTCGAGCGTTCCCACGAGGCTCTG
This sequence comes from Candidatus Sulfomarinibacteraceae bacterium, assembly GCA_041552055.1. Taxonomy (GTDB): domain Bacteria; phylum Acidobacteriota; class Thermoanaerobaculia; order Thermoanaerobaculales; family Sulfomarinibacteraceae; genus JBFELO01. The sequence goes on from JBFELO010000023.1 coordinate 14,765, forward strand.
TTCTACGTCGGCCTCGGGGAGGCTCGCTACCGCAAGCTGGGGACCTTCTCGACCGGCATGAAGCAGATGGCGAAGCTCGCGCAGGCTATCGTCCACGGCCCTCGCCTGCTCATGCTCGACGAGCCGACCAACGGCCTCGACCCGCCGGGTCGAAAGCGCATGCTCGACCTGATCACCGACATCAGGGACCGCGGGGAAACCACCATGCTGATCTCCTCCCACCTGCTTGCGGACGTCGAGTCGGTGTGCGACGAGGTGATCATCCTGAAGAACGGGCGCATCGTGGCCCGCTGTGACCTCGAGGCCGAGCGACGTGCGAATCGGGCCTTTGTCGAGCTCGAGCTGCAACACCCTTCGGAGGAATTCTCTTTGGCGGTTCAGGAGCTCGCGTCCGAGGTCGCCATCGTGAGCGAGCTGCGGATGAAGATCGTGCTGCCGGACGCCGTGACCGTACGTGACCTCTATGCGGCGGCCGAGCGGCACGGGGCGTCCATCCGCCGGCTCGACTGCAAGCGGGACTCGTTGCAGGACATATTCCTGCGCGCGATGGAGGCAGACAATGGCGGTGTATGAGCGCGAGTGGCGCCGCTACGAGGGCCCGATCACACCGATCCGGATGCGCTTCCTCGTGGTGACGCGCTTCGCCCTCGGGGAGGTCTTCTCGTCCCGCCTCTTCACCGCGTTCTACGTGCTCTCACTGCTCCCGTCTCTGCTGGCACTGTTCCTGATCTACCTCAGGCACAACGTGAGCCTGCTCGAGCAGATGGGGCTGACCCAGGAGTTCATGGGTGCACTCACCATGACCTTCTTCCAGCTGCTGTTCTCGTGGCAGGCGGTGCCCGCTTTCTTCATCGCGCTCATCGTCTCGCCGAGCCTGATCGCGGCCGACCTCTCCAACAGCGCGCTGCCCCTCTACCTGGCACGCCCGATCGATCGCCGCGACTACGTCATCGGCAAGATGGCGGTGCTGTTCCTGCTGCTCTCGCCGGTCACCTGGATCGCCGGCCTCCTGATCTTCGCGCTCCAGTCCTACCTCGAGGGCGGCGGCTGGTGGCTCGAAAACTATCGCATCGCTCTCGCCTACCTGGTCGGACACCTGTCCTGGATCGTCGTGATCTCCCTGCTGTCCCTCGCGGTCTCGGCCTGGGTCCGCTACAAGCCGGTCGCACGCGGAGCACTGTTCGGGGTCCTCTTCATCCTGAGCGGCTTCTCCGAGGCGGTGAACGGCATCACGGGCTCGTCGGTCGGCGATCTGATGAACCTCTCGAAGGCGATGGTCAGCGTGGTCCAGCATCTCTTCGGGGGTTTCTCTCCCAGCCGCTTGCCGGTGACCGCCAACTGGGCAACTCTGATCGGAACGAGCATCATCAGCATCTGGCTTCTCAACCGCAAGCTCCGGGCCCACGAGGAGGTGCGGTGAAAGCCGATCGCATCGTCTTCCGGGAGGTCTCCAAGTTCTACGGCGAGGTGCTGGGCGTGAACCGGGTTCGCCTCGACCTCGAGCCCGGGATGATCGGCCTGGTGGGCCCGAACGGCTCGGGCAAGAGCACTCTCATGCATCTCGTCACCGGCCTGTTGAGGCCCACGCGCGGAGAGATCTCAGTCCTCGGGATTCCACCCGACCGACCCCACGAGCTGTTCCAGCAGGTGGGCTACTGCACCCAGTACGACAGCTTCCCCAACGGAGCCACCGGCCTCGGCTTCCTTCGCTACGCCCTGGCGCTGCACGGCCGGGGGGCGGCGGAGGCAGATCGCACGGCTCGCGAAACCCTGGAGAGGGTTGGGCTGTCCGACGCCGGAGACCGCAAGATTGCGAGCTACTCGAAGGGAATGAGGCAGCGGATCAAGCTCGCCCACGCCCACTGTCACGATCCGCGAGTCCTCGTGCTCGACGAGCCTCTCAACGGACTCGATCCGATGGGCAGGGCGGAGATGATCGAGCTCTTTCGCGAGTTCGCGGGGCAGCGGCGGCACGTGATTGTTTCCAGCCACATCCTGCACGAGGTCGATCTGATCTCCGACGTCGTGGTCATGATCCACGGTGGTTCCATCGTCGCCGAGGGCACGATCCGCGCCGTCCGCGGCGAGATCACCAGCCAACCCATTCAAGTGCTCATCCGGTGCGACGCACCCCATCGCATCGCCTCCCGGCTCTTCGAACTCGACCACGTGGTGGAGGTTCGCATCGTCGACTCCGACCAGGCCCTCATGGTTCGGACCCGGGACGCGGACGACCTCTATCGACGGCTGAATCGGATTATCCTCGACACCGAGGTGACCGTCGAGGCAATCATTCCGGCCGACGAGACCGTGCATGCGGTCTATGATTATCTCATCGGCGACACGGGAGACGCGCGGTGACCGGCGTTTCCTGGACTTTGTGGCGCCGGCAGGCCTGGGTGGTGGCCCGACAGGAGTTGTCGCGATCCCTGTTCAGCCGACGCGCTCTCGCCGTCTACCTGCTGGCCGCGATGCCGATCGTCCTGGCCGTGCTGCGCGCCGTGTTCCTCCCCGAGAAGCTCCGTCAGGACCCGACCCGTCCCACGACCGAATTCGCCCAGATGTTCCAGTTTTTCATCCTGCGCTTCATCGTGTTCTTCGCGAACGCGGTGATCTTCGTCCGACTCTTTCGTGGGGAGATTCTCGAGCGTAGCCTCCATTACTCGTTGCTGGCCCCGCTGCGCCGCGACGTCCTGGTCGCCGGCAAGTACGTGGGAGGTCTGCTGGCGTCGACGGTGATCCTGGTGCCGAGCACCGCGATCACCTTCCTGCTCATGTACGCCGCACATTTCCCACTGGGTGCGGCGACCGTGTTCGGCCCGACCACGCTCGGCCACCTTGCACGATACTCGGTGGTCGTGGTGCTGGCGTGCATCGGCTACGGCGCGCTGTTCATGCTGGCGGGCCTGTTCTTCCGCAACCCCATGGTGCCCGGAATTCTCTTCCTCGGTTGGGAAGTCCTCACCCCGTTCCTGCCCCCGTTCCTCAAGGCGATCAGCGTCGTCCACTACCTCAACTCCCTGGTGCCCGTGCCTCCGAAGCTGGGCCCTCTCGCGCTGCTGTCGCAGCCGGTCGCGCCCTGGATCGCAGTGTTTGGCATCGCGGTCGTCTCCGCCGTGTCGCTGCTGCTCTGCATCCGCAAGGCGTGGCGACTCGAGGTCACCTACGCGACGGAGTAACCCGTCCGCTCATCTCAGGACACCGTGGGACACGTCGTCGGGTCGGGATTCTCGAACCCCAAGAACGTCGGCTCGGGCTTCAGATCCACGTCGAATCGGTCCCGTACCGCTCGGCGGATGTCCCGCGCGAGGGCGATCAGTTCCGTGGTCGATCCGCCGCCGTGGTGGACCAGTGCCAGGCTGTGTCGCGACGAGATGTCGACCGCACCCCTGGTGAAGCCCTTGGCAAAGCCGCTGCGTTCGATCAACCACGCAGCCGGGATCTTGGACCGACCATCGGAGGTCGCGTAGTACGGCACTTCTTCCCCCGGATACTGCCCCCGAATGCGATTGGCGTCATCTGACGAGATCACGGGATTGACGAAGAACGACCCGACACTTCGGCGATTCGGGTCATCTGCAGCCAAGACCATCGACTTGTCCCTGCGCAGCGCCAGAACCGCCTCTCGGACCTCCGCCAGTGTAGGCGCCGCGCCGAGGGAGGAGAGTGCTTCCGTCAGCTGCGGGTATCGAATCGCGGGCGTTCCCCTTGGGTGCAGAAGAAACGTCACAGCCAGCACGACGAAACGGCCGGGTTCGTCTCTGAAGCGACTCCACCGATACGAGAACCCACAGTCGCGCGGTGGCATGGTGCGTTGCAGGCACGATCTCCTGTCGAGCACGTCGACTCGCGAGATCGTGTCCGCCACCTCCTGGCCGTACGCACCGACGTTCTGGATCGGGGTCGCCCCTGCGGTGCCGGGAATTCCCGACAGACATTCGATACCGGCCAGCCCCTCGTCGACGGCCCTTGCCACCACCTCGTCCCAGTTCTCACCCGCCGCCGCAGTGAGGTGAGCCCCATCGAACCGCTGCGCGGTTTCGATCCCCCGCAGCGTCACGCGGACCACGAGTCCGTCGAACCCCTGGTCCGCGATCACCACATTCGATCCACCCCCCAACAAGGCAAAGGCCACGCCGCGGTCGTGCGCCCACCGGACGGCCCGAGCCAGAACAGCCGGACTCCCGGCCTCGACCAGGTACCTCGCCGCGCCGCCGAGTTCGAGAGAGGTGAACGGCGCGAGGGGCGCATTTTCTCGGATCTCGAGATCGATCTGCTGCATCGTCCGCCTTGGACCGACCACCGGTCCGCCACGCCATCCTAGCCCGGACTCGTTGGCGCCGGCCACTCGATTCAGCTCGGGTTCGACCTCGAGACCTCGTCCCTGCACCGTCCGAAAGGCCAGTACCGTAGTGACTCTGACGAAATTTTGCGGTGCGTTGTTGTGATACCTTGGATCTGTCGGAGGCCTCGTGGCGGCACCCCGGCGGGACGTTGGGTCCCCGGACATGGGTCGAGTCGGACGATCGGGATGACGAGCGAGCGAAAGGCTGGAATGGCCGGCGGCAACCCCAATCACGTGTTGGTCACCGCAGTGGCGGAGGAGCTCTCACACAGGGTGTCGGAGCTTCTCCGGTTGCGCGGCATCGATGTCCACCGAGCACCGTTCGACAAGACAGTTCTCGAGCTCGTCCAGACCACCTCGTTCGACGCGGTGGTCGTCGGATACCCGGTGTCCGAAAAGGCGTTGCAGATCTTCCTGGACAGTGCCCGCGCCGACGGTGCGGCGTGCCGAAGGGCCGGGCTGATTCTCGTCACCGAATCCAATCGTCTCGAAGAGGCTCAACGACTGGTCGGCAAGGGAGCCAATCGGGTCGTGCTCGCCGACCGGCTCGACACCGCCCTGATCGAGGCGATAGCAGATCTCGGGCGGGCGGCGCCACGGGTCTCGGTGCGGGCTCCGGCCCAGATCAAGCTGTTCGCCGACGGACGTCCGCTCCGGGTCATGGCACAGATCGAGAACCTCTCGACGTCCGGGATGTTGCTCCGGGGTGTGACTCAGTTCCCCGTGGGGACCACGTTCGACTTCGAGATTCTCGCTCAAGGAGAGAGCAGACCGATCTGCGGAACCGCCGAGATCACCCGCGCCACCGACCCGGAACAAGAATCGGTCAAGGGCGTGGGGGTGCGCTTCGTGTCGTTCATCGGATCGGATCGCCTGCGCCTGGACGCCTTCATCGACAAGAGGCTTCCACCCCGGGTACCGAGAGCACCCTCAGACGCCTAGCCCGCACTTCCTGCCGTCGGCGCTCAAGGACTCCGTCTCTCGATGACCCACGCGTTGTCGTGTTCGCCCCCGCAGCCCTCCGAGCGGACCGAGCTCGTCCTCACGTACCCCTCGGGTATCGGTGAGTCGCCGCACACCACTTCCCTGCGACCCGGTCGTTTGATGATCACCGCGTTGCGCCCCTCGCCGTTGCACGCAGGGTTGTGGTACCTGCCGATGATGACCCACCCGTCCGGAACCCTGCGCCCGGCGCAGATCACGCGGTGACGACTCGCACGGTCACTCATGATTGCGACCGGCCCGTGCCCGCCACATCAGCTCCAGCTCGTCGACCAGATCTCGATCGGCCCTGATACCGTTCACCTCGTTCACCTGCACAATGGTCGTCGGCGACGTGAAGTTGACCTCGGTGAGGTGGTCACCGATGAAGTCGAGGCCCAGAAAGTACAGGCCCAGCGGGTTGAGGTCCGCGGCCACCGCGCGACACGCTTCGAGCTGGCGCGCCGTCGGAGCGAGTGCCGCGGCGGTCGCGCCCTGGTGCAGGTTGGCCAGGCGGGATCCCGTTGCCGGGACCCGCAGAACCGAGCCCAACACCCGGTCGTTGATGGTCAGAATCCTCAGATCCCCGGTCTCCTCGATGGCGGGCAGATAGGGTTGGATGATGACCTCGGGTTGCCACTGCTCCCAGAAAACCTCGAGCTCCGCTTCCGGAGCCGCGCTCGACAGGAAGGTCACACCGATGCCGCAGTAGGTACTCTTCGGCTTGCCGACGACCTCCCCCTCGAAGCTGCGGACGACATCCACCAGCTCCTCGAAACTGGAGCACACATGGGTCGGCGCAGCGTACTCGGGGTAGCGCAATACGACGGTGTGCTCGGACAGCTCGTAGGTCGCGGGCGGGCGGTTGACCTGGACGATGTGATCCGGCGTGCTCTCGAAATGGCGGCTGTAGGAGACGAAGCGGTCGTCCACCGGTGGGTCCTTCCGCTGGAGGATCACCCGATACTCCCCCACGGATGCCGCCCTGATCTTCCCGAGCTCCCAGAAATCCGTGCGATCGGCATCTGCGGACAGGATCTCCCGCACCGGCAGCGAGCCTAGAAACCGCTCGCTCGACTGATCCGGATCGCAGGCCAGCAGATCGAGGTAGTCGACACCGATGCCTCGATCGATCAACTCCTCGCTCACGCACACCCCGAGGTCGAACGTTGGGTTGAGGTCCGCCGTGGGGTCGGCCACGATCAGGTAGCGGGTCGTCATCACACCTATCCAACAGACCGCGTTCCGGTCTCCTTCCGGCTGTCCAGCCGTTCCAGATTGTAGCGCTGCGGTGCCGGCGGCGTGGAACCGCGTGTCGGACCTTCGACCCGTCGTTGACGCGGCCCTCCCCGACCTGACAGGATGTCTCCATGTTGACTCTCTGTCCGATTCCCGTGCTCGATGACAATTACGTGTGGGTGCTCGAAGTGGCAGGCGTGTCCAGTGTCGCCATTGTCGATCCTGGTGACGGCGTCGCGACCTTGGCGGCGCTCGAACGGCGCGAGCTCGAACCCTGCGCCGTGCTCCTGACCCACCACCACGCCGATCACGTAGGCGGCGTTGACGAGATTATCGAACGGCACGAGGTCGCGGTCTACGGGCCGGCACTCGAGTCGATTCAACCTGTGAATCGGCCGGTGTCCGACACGCACGTCGTGCGGATCCCAGAGCTTGATTTCGAACTCACCGTCATCGACGTTCCGGGACACACTGCGGGTCACGTCGCCTACCTCGGGCCCGGCTTCGTGCTTTCGGGGGACACGCTCTTCACAGGGGGGTGTGGGCGCGTCTTCGAAGGGACACCGGACCAGATGTACGGCTCGCTCCAACGGCTGGCAGGGCTGCCTCCGAGCACGGGGGTGTACTGCGCACACGAGTACACGGTGGCAAACCTGAGGTTCGCCCTCCAGGTCGAACCCGGCAACGAGGCGTTGCAGCGGCGGCTCGAATCCGCCGAGGAACTGCGTGCCGAGGATGAGCCCACGGTCCCCTCCACCATCGGCGAGGAGCTGCAGACCAATCCCTTCCTGCGCTGTCACGTGGGAGATGTCAAGGCCGCGGCCGAGGCCAACGTCGGCGCGCGGCTCTCGGACGAGGTCGAGGTGTTTGCCGCCGTGCGGGCGTGGAAGGACCGCTGGCGGGGATAGGGCCAAAAACACGAGCGGCGTCGGGTTCCCTCGGCGGGTACGAGGCCGGATCGAGAGCAGCGCGGCACGACACCGTGATGCCCGGGAACAGGAACGAGGGGCTGGGGTCTCGGGACGGGGGCCACCCACCCAGCCCAAGACTCCGATAGAATGCGCCGTTACGGAAGGCCGGCGAGCGCGGCTCGTGGCTCCGCTACATCGAATCATGGGTACACCTCGGACTCGCCTCAGGCTCGTGCTCCTGCAGATCCGCGACGATCGGGTCTCACTGCTCCAGGAGCAGAGCTGCTTCATCGAACGCTGCCGCGTGGCTCGACGGCAGTTCGACTTCATCAACCTCGTCGACGCGCCGCAGATCCGCTGGCACCACGTGGCCGATGCCCACGCTGTCCTGATCGGCGGAGCCGGCTCGTACTCGGTGACCCACCATCATCCGTTCACCGACCCGATGACCGACCTGGTCGAGCGGCTCATCGACTCCGGCCGGCCGGTGTTCGGCTCGTGTTGGGGCCACCAGTTCCTCGCCGAGGTGTTTGGCGGCAAGGTCATCGAGGATCAGGCGCGCGCCGAGGTGGGCACCTACCCGATCCAGCTCACGGCGGCGGGCGTGGCCGATCCCCTGTTCGAAGGTCTTCCAGACCGATTCTCGGTACAGCTCGGCCACAACGACCGCGTGACCGAGATCGGCCCGAACTGGCAGGAATTGGCCGTATCCGACCTTTGTCCGTTCCAGGTAATCCGTTATCGCGACCGGCCGGTGTACGGCACACAGTTCCACAGCGAACTCGACGAAGTCCGGTTCCGCGATCGCCTCGACATGTATCGGCAGAGCTATGCAGCCGACGACACGACCTACGAGGAGGTCGTCAGAACACTGAGACCGACGGTGATCGCGGATGGAATCATGGCCCGGTTCCTGGCCGTCTACGCCTGACCTACAGCCTGCCGGATCAGCATCTGGTACAGTGCATCCGGGAAAAACTCGAGACCGCGTCAGGGAGGCCCGCCATGGTTCTGGGGATCGGTGAGGGTGAGTCGCTGTCGAACGTGGATGCAGCCTGGCTGCGCATGGATGACCCCACCAACCTGATGACCATCACGGGGGTCATGACCTTCGCCGACACGCTGCCCTATGCCGACCTCAAGGGGCTCATCGAAGACCGCCTGCTCTGCTACGACCGCTTCCGCCAACGCGTCGTGGACTCGAGAATCCCCTTAGCCCGAGCGCGCTGGGTCGACGACGCAAACTTCAGCCTCCGGTTTCATCTCCAGCGTATCGCGTTGCCGGATCCCGGCGACCAGGAACAGCTGCAGGACATGGTCAGCACTCTGATGAGTACCCCACTCGACCGGAGCAAGCCACTCTGGCAGTTCCAGTACATCGAAAATTACATGGGTGGATCGGCGGTCGTCGCGCGAATCCACCACAGCATCGGTGACGGTATCGCTCTGGTCCGTGTCCTGTTGAACATGGCGGACGACTCGCCGGGCCGAAGTCGCTCTTCCGGAGGGAGTCGACGACGACGCCGACCACCGGCGGGCGGCGTATGGCTTCCGGAAGTCGCCGACGAAGCGATCCGGACCGTACGCAGGGCTACCGGCACGATTGCCGAACAGGCGGCCGAGGCGGTCCTGGATCCGGCCCGCGCGATCGCGGCAGTCCAGGAAGGCGCCAAGGCTGCCGGGGTCGTGGCGCGCCTGACCGCCATGCCGCCGGACGTAGGCACCATCTTTCGGGGCTCGCTCGGCACCGTCAAGCGGTGCGCTTGGTCGTCGATCCTGGCGCTCGAGGATGTCAAAAGCTACGGCAAGAAGATCGGCGCGACGATCAACGACGTGCTCCTCGCCGGGGTGACGGGGGCTCTTCGACGGTACGCTTTGGACTGCGAGTCAGACATCGACGGCGTCGACATTCGAGCCGTGATCCCGGTCAACCTTCGGCCGGAGGACGAAGCCGAACAGCTGGGCAACCGCTTCGGCCTCGTCTTCCTGGCACTCCCGATCGGCCTTTCGGACCCCGCGGAACGCCTGCGTATCCTGAAGGAGCGCATGGATGACATCAAGGACTCCACCGAGGCGGTGGTGACGTACGCGATCCTCAACGCCCTCGGCATGACCAGCCCCGATGTCGAGAGCGTCGCGGTCCAGTTCTTTGGATCCAAGGCCACGGCAGTCATGACCAACGTGCCCGGTCCGAGGGAACCGCTCTACCTGGCGGGCGTGCCGATGCAGGACATGATGTTCTGGGTTCCGCAATCCGCCCGTCTCGGGCTTGGCGTCTCGATCCTGAGCTACGCCGGACAGGTACGCCTCGGCGTTGCCACCGACGCCGGCCTCGTGCCCGATCCACAGTCCATCATCGACGCATTCGACGACGAAATGAAGGCGATGTTGCGATCGTAGCCGACAAGCTCAATCGATTGTCCAGCGCGAGCTAGCCGAAATCGAGTCCGGTCTGGCGCCCGGCGACCACGCCGGCCTCCAGGTCGAGAAGGCGCCGTTTGATATCCAACCCACCGCCATACCCGACCAGAGAGCCGTCCGCACCGATGACCCGATGGCACGGGACGATGATCGGGAGCGGGTTCGCTCCGTTCGCGGCCCCTACCGCCCGGGCGAACGCGGTGTTGCCGAGCCTGCGGGCGATCTCGCCGTAGCTCATGGTCGAACCGTACGGTATCCGGATGACCTCGTCCCAGACCTTGCGTTGAAAGTCCGACCCTGCCGGCGCCATCGCGAGCTCGAAGCGACGTCTCGTCCCATCGAGATATTCAGACAACTGCCGAAAAACCGGTGCGCAGAGTCGCTCCCCCGACCGGTCCGAAGCGAGGTCGGGTCGTTCAGCGCACCCGATCTCGATCCGGGTGACCGCGCCCCGTTCGTCCACCTCCACCTCGATCGGCCCGAGTTCGGTCGTCACCACACTGCAGTAACCCACACCCTCCTCCAGCCTGTCGGTGGGTTCGACCCGGTCAACTCAGTGGGGAGTCAACCCCTCCCCTATTCGGGTCGGGACCGATGGTACACGTGTATCTCGCGGCGAGAGCTCAACCGTCCAGCATCTCGAGGGCGGCGGTTCGGACCAACGAGTAGTTGATCGGAGCCTGGATGAGCGTGTTGTGGTGGGCGGCTCGGTACAACATCTCGGCGGCCGCCTCTTCGTCGCCCAGCTCACGCAACGCCAACGCTTGGGCGAAGAGTACGCGCGCATCCTGCTGGTTGGCGCGGGCGAACTCGTCGATCGCCTCCTGGAACCGGCCCTCGCCAAGGGCCATGAGCCCGAAAAGCTCGTGCGATTGACGGATTTCTCCCGGGATCTGGTGCGGTTCCACGAGCTCCCGGTACTCTTCCGCAAGGGCTTTCGCGCCGTCGAGATCTCCCTGTCGCAGTGCCACCCTGGTGAGGTTGGCGACTCGGTTCCGGCGGACCGCCTCCTTGACCTCGTCGGTCGCATTCGACCGGTCGGACATCGCCACCGCCTCATCGTACTTCTCGACCGCAGCCTCGGGCTGGTCGGAGTACAGCAGAATCGTACCCATCAGGCCGAGATCGGCGGCCATGCCTCCCTTGTCGTCGCTCTCCTCGGCAATGCGGTACCGCCCCTGGATTTCCTCCAGGGCCGCACCGTAATCGAGCTGGTGGAGATATAAGATGGCGAGCCACGTCTTGGCCAGACGACGCTCGCCATCGCCGCGCGCCAGTGATTCGATTTTCCGAAACGATTCGCGCGCCTCGTCGAACCGACCCATCAGCAGCAGGTTGTTGCCGATCCCGACGTACGAGTTGATGAACTTCGCATTGATGTCGAGCGCCTTCTCGTACTGAACGATCGATTCCTCGAACCGACCCATTTCCGTGAGCAGCTCGGCGTAGGAGTCGTACGGGTTGGGCTCGTCCGGGATCAGCTCGACGTACTTCTTGAACGCGGTCTCGGCCGCGGTGTAGTCGTCCTTGAATCGGAGCGAATAGCCGAGGATGTTGTAGGCGGGAGCAAAACCCGGATTGATTTCGGTGGCGCGCCGCAGGTGATTGGCGGCCCTCGTCCACTCCTGACGCCCGAAGTAGAACACACCTGTCAAGTAGTGTGCACGCTCGTCCTGCGGGTACTTCACCAGGAGGGTTTCGAGCAGGGTTCGCTGCCGCTCCGGCTCGCCGTTGACTCCTGCCGCCGCCGCCTTGATCACGAGTCGCTCGCCGTCGCTCACGTCTGATGCCAGCTCGTTGGCTCGCGCCAGCGCCGAGAAGAAATCGCTCGCGCTCGTGGCCGTGTTGGCCACTCCGAGGTAAGCGGACGCGAACTCGGGATCTTTCTCGATCGCGTCGAGGTAGAACTGACGCGCATCGGACACGCGCAGATTCTCCAACATCTCGCGGGCCTGGAGAAACGCGGCTCGAGCCTCCTCGGAGCTCGTCGTAATGGGAATCTTGTCCGCTCCCTCGTCCACCTCTCCGGGATGCTGCTGGCAGCCCATGATGGCCACCACGACAAGCACAGCCGCGCCAATCGACACGCACCGATTCGAGAACATGAAATCCTCCTCCAAGATCATCGAACGACGGCGATCGAAGTGCCCACCCACGTGCTGCGCCGTGCTCTCGACCTGAGTCGGGGTGGACCCGATCACACACCATCCTCGAGTCACTCAGTGCTACGCAGCCACCGGCCACTTGTTTCCGCCCGTCGAATGCCGTGGATGCCGAGACCTCTTGCGGGAGTCCGTCCGAGGACCCATCTTTGAGTCAACGAGCGGTGCGAAAAGCGGCCGCCGATTCTTAAAATCATCGGAGTGGAAAAATGCCGACCTACGTATTTCGCTGCGGCAAATGCGGTGCTGAATTCGAGCGCACGATGACGGTGGCCGAGCGCGAGAAGGCCAGACCGGTGTGCCCGAGCTGCAAGGGACGCAAGGTCGAGCCCGTGTTGTCGGGCTTCTTTGCCAAGACCTCCCGGAAGAGTTGACCGGGGGCCGGAGGGCCCGCGATTGGACGACGAGGGGGCGTTCGCTCGCCGGCCGCTTTTCGCAGCCGTGATGCGCTAACATCGCCCACATGAGCGTGTTTCAATCCACCGAAGAGCTCTACCACACGATGGAGGCTCTGTTCGAACGCATCGCCTCGGATCAGGAGCTGTCGGACCGTCTCCTCGAGGGGGAGATGGTGGTGCGCTTCAGGTGGCGTGATCCGGAAGGCGAAGCCACCATCGATCTCCGTAAGGCACCGCTGCGATTCACGCTCGGTCCGAGCGACCTCGAGCCGGATGTCCAAATGACGCAGACCGCGGATGTCTCTCACCAGTTCTGGCTCGGGCGGCTCAACGTACTGCAGGCCATCGCAAGCCGAAAGGTGGTTTCCCGGGGATCGGTTTCCAAGGCGCTCAAGCTCCTGCCCGCCATCCAGCCCGCGTTTGCCCTCTACCATGACGTGCTGCGCGCCACGGGTAGGGGCAACCTGATCCCCACTGAACCGATTCGCCGGAGAACCCCTTGGTGGCAGCGGCTCCGCATACGTCGCGACCGCCCTCCGATCGACGTTTCGGTCGACGAAGACTGGGGGATTCGCCTCGTGGGCGAGGACCTCGTCCTGCCCGAGGTCGGAGCCGACGGCCCTCGCACGCCGACCGACTCGGACGAGCGGGCTATCGCGATGGTACGCGCGATGATCCGAATTCGTGTGTTCGAGGAACACCTCGCACGGGCGTACGCCGCCGGCGAGCTGCCGACCGAAGCGATCCACCTCTCGACCGGCCAGGAGGCCACCGCCGTGGGGGCCTGCATGGCTCTCGAACCCGGCGATACGATCGTTACCACTCACAGGGGCCATGGCCACATGCTCGCGAAGGGGGCCGATCCCGAGGCGATGCTGGCCGAGATCTACGGCAAGGCTGGCGGGCTGTGCGGCGGCAAGGGTGGTTCCATGCATGTCACTCAGGCATCGGTCGGCGCGCTGGGTGCCAACGGTATCGTGGGTGCATCGACGTTGATCGCCACCGGCGCGGCACTGGCGGCGAGATTAGCCGACCGGCCCACGGTTGCCGTCGCATTCCTCGGAGACGGAGCGACCAACCAGGGAATGACGCACGAGGCGATGAACTTCGCCGCGGTGTTCGATCTGCCGGTCGTGTTCATCGTGGAAAACAACCAGTACGGTGAATTCACCCCGCTCGACCGCCACACCCGCGCCGTGCGTCTCGCGGACCGGGCGGTAGCCTACGGAATTGCGAGCACGCGGGTCGACGGCAACGACGCCGAGGAGGTGTTCGACGCCGTGTCGCAGGCGGCGGTGCGTGCGCGGCGCGGTGACGGGCCGACTCTCGTGGAGTGCCTCACCTACCGCTGGCGAGGCCACATGGAGGGTGAGGAGGCGGAGTATCGCACGGCCGAGGAGATCACGAGCTGGCAGGCGCTCGATCCGATCTCGATGCTCGCCAAGCGACTCGAGGCCCGCCAGGTCCTGAGCGACGAGGTCGTGAGCGAGATCCGCCGCGAGGTCGATGACGATTTCGCCGCCATCTCGCAGCGCGTGAAAGACGCACCGGAGCCGCCTCTCTCGGGACTCCACGAACACGTGTTCGCTCCCGAGCCCGGGGCGCTGTACAACCCGACGATGGTGCCGCTGGAGACCCGGGACATCACATACTCAGAGGCCCTCCGAGAGGCACTGGCCGAGGAGCTGGAACGGGACGAGAGGGTTTTCCTGCTCGGGGAGGACGTCACCCAGGGCGGATACTTCGCGGTGACCAGGGGACTCGAAGAGCGATTCCCCGACCGGATCCTCGACACGCCGATCAGCGAGTACGCGATCGTGGGCAGCGCGGTCGGCGCCGCTATCGCGGGGAGACGGCCCGTGGCCGAGATCCTGTTCTCCGACTTCCTGACGTGTTGCATGGACCCGATCGTCAACCAGGCTGCGAAGCTGCGGTACATGGCGGGCGGCCAGTACGCGCTTCCGCTCGTGGTCCGGACTCCCGGGGGCGCAGGCCTGGGGATGGCGGCACAGCACAGTCAGAGCCTCGAGCCTCTTCTGACCGGCGTGCCCGGCCTCATCGTGATCGCGCCCGCAACACCCGCGGACGCCAAGGGACTGCTGAAAGCGGCGATTCGATCGTCGAACCCGGTGCTATTCTTCGAGCACAAGCTGCTGTACCTGCACACCGGACCGGTCCCCGAGGGTGAGTACACCGTGCCGATCGGAACCGCGGCTGTGGTCAGGGAGGGGAGCGACGTGACGATCGTCGCGATCGGCGCCATGGTCCTCCAGGCGCTGTCCGCGGCCGAGTCGCTGGCGGCGGACGGCGTCGAAGCCGAGGTGGTCGACGTGCGCACCCTGGTGCCGCTCGACACCGAGACGATCCTTCGATCGGTAGCCAAGACCGGCCGATTGGTGACCGCCGAGGAGGCGCCGCGGATGCACGGTTTCGGGGCCGAGATCGCGGCGCGTGTGGTCGAACACCTGCCCCCGACGCGGCTCAGAGCCGCGATTCGGCGGGTCGGCGCGGCCCACGTGCCGGTCCCCTATGCCAAGAACCTGGAGCAGACAGCGATTCCCGGCGACAACGACATCGTCGCTGCAGTGCGGACGGTGATGGAGTCGTGACCTACAACTTCGACCCCGAGCGCTGGTACCAGATCCGGCTGGCGCGACTCGATACACGCCGAGACCTCGGCGAGATCGGTGAAGAGGACTACCGGGTCGAAATCGCCGATCTCGAGCGCCGGTACGAGGAAATGCTGGAGCGCCTCGACGGTAGTTTCCAGATCCCACGGGCGCCTGTCGACGATTAGCTCGGACCACGTCTATCCGGGCGAATCGGCTTCTTCCCGTGGCCGTTTCCCTTTCCGTTCCCATACCCGGGCGACGCGTCGTTCCATCGAGATCGAACGGAGGCCGGAAAACTCTCGCCTTTTCGGGAACGGGACGGGAACGCGCACGCGAACGAAAGCACGTCGCGCCTGGCACAGGGACACGGGCATAATTCACTCATGCCGTCGTATTATCCCTGCGGAGGGCACCGTCCCATCGTGGCGGCGGTGCCTCGAGTTCACGCCAAAAACGACTATGGTTCAACACACCTCGCCTCTCCGTCTTCGATTCGGATTCACCGCCTTCGTGGGCCTGCTGACGATCGTCCTCCTCACGGCGCCGGCGCCGACGGCATCGGGCTCTCCCTACGGGATCAACGCGCACATCCCACGCGCCGAGGTCCTTGACGAGATTGCCGAGGCGGGCATCGGTTGGATTCGGATCGACTTCGTGTGGGCGCTGGTCGAGTTGGGCCGCGGCGAGTTCGACTGGAGCCGCTACGATCGGCTGATCGAGGACGCCGAGGTTCGTGGTCTGCGCGTCTTCGCCACCCTGCAGGGAACTCCCCAGTGGGCCACCTCCGGTACGTTGTTCAACGGCGTTCCGGACGATCCCCGCGATTGGCAGGACTTCTGTTACCGCGCCGCAAGTCGTTACCGAGGTCGGATCCATGCCTGGGGATTGTGGAACGAACCCAACCTCGGTCGGTTCTGGGAAGGCTCGAGAGATGAATACGTCGACGAGATATTGATCCCGGGAGCAGATGGGATTCGGGCGGCAGATCCGGACGCGAAGATCGTCGCCGCCGACCTCGCCCATCTCTCGAGCGGTAATTGGGACGATTGGCTCGGGCAGGTCATTCGCGATGCCGGAGCTCTGATCGACGTCGTCGCACACCACGTGTATCCCGGCGGCAGCGGCTATTGGGAGGTCACCGAGAATCTCGACGAGGATCCGGAATGGCCGTGGGACCCACCCTCCGTCCGCGAGGTCCTCAGCGACAACGGCTGGTTCGATCGACCGTTCTGGCTCACAGAAACCGGCCTCGAATCGGATGACCACGGCGAGGCGAGTCAGGCGAACTTCTACACCGGTCTGCTCACCGATTGGTACGGACCGGCGCGCAGTCGCGGCTGGGTCGCGCGCCTCTTCTTCTACCACATCATGGACGACCCGAGATTCCCGACCATTACCTTCGGGATCCTCGAGGCGCCGCCTTCCATGGCACGCAAACCGGCATGGCAGGCCTATGACCAGTTCATCCAGGAGAATGCCGTCGACGACGCCGAGCTGATCGCGGCACAGGTCCCCGAATTTCTGCAGCCGGGCGACGAAGAATCGATCAGACTGGAGTTTCGGAACACCGGTACGAACACGTGGATCGCCGACGAGACCGTCTGGTTGGACGTGCGGCTCCACCCCGTTCTCGGCGAGCTGACCGGCGGCATCATCGATCCTGGCGGGTCAGTGCCGCCGGGACAGACTCTGACCGCCGAATACCGGCTCGCCGTCGACCCGGCCTGGACGCCAACGACGCGTTTCGAGGCCCCCTTTTTCGCACGCCTGGTAGGTCCGGACGGATGGCACTTCGGAGACGCGGCGTACCAGAAAATCTCACTTCACCGCTCCCCCCCGCCCACGATCGATCGTCATCCCGAGAACCAAGAGGTGGTGCCGTCCGGGTCGGCGACATTCAGCGTGTCCGCGCGATCCGAAACATGGATCGCCTACCGGTGGAGGCACAACTCGGTCCCGCTGGTTGATGACCATCGGCTTTCCGGTGCGAACACGCCAGAGCTGCGGGTGGCCGAGGTAGGTCCTGACCTGCTTGGAGATTTCGACTGTGTCGTGACCAACTCGGCCGGCAGCGTGGCGTCGCAGCCCGCGTCGTTGCAGCGGATGAGGAGCGCGAGACGTCCGGGGCGGCGACACACAGCCGCCCAGAAGCTGACCGAGGAGTGGCTCCTCCACCGGTACGGACTCGGGGCGGGAACCTCGCGCGAGGATCACGGAGATCGCTCAAGACCCCATCCGGACCGCCGACGATCGCCATAAGATCGGGTGCGCCCGGTGTATCCTCTCCTGTGGCCGCGACACCGGCCCTCGGACCGGCCAGCTCAAGGAGACTATCGTGTTCAAAGATCACCCGTCGGGACTCAAAGCTCTGTTCTTCACCGAGATGTGGGAGCGGTTCGGCTACTACCTGATGATCGGAATCCTCGTCCTCTATATGCGGGATACGGTCATGGGTGGGCTGGGATTCAGCTACGAGGCTGCAGCCGAGGTGTACGGCACCTTCATCGCGTTGGTGTACCTGACACCGTTCTTCGGTGGCATTCTCGCGGACCGGAAGATCGGCTACCGCTAGGCGGTGGTCATCGGCGGCACCCTGATGGGCATCGGCTATTTGCTGCTCGCGATCCCGGGAACCAAGGCGTTCTTCATCGCGCTCGGCGTGATCGTGATCGGGAACGGTTTCTTCAAACCGAACATGTCGGCGTTGGTGGGTCGCCTCTACCCCGCGGGCAGCCCACTGCGCGACGCCGGCTACAGCATCTTCTACATGGGCATCAACATCGGTGCATTCGCCTGCAACTTCGTCGCCGCGCTGCTCCGCAACCGATTCGGCTGGGGATGGGCGTTCGCCGCCGCAGGAATCGGTATGTTTCTCGGCGTCCTCATCTTCGTCTCCAACCAACGCCTGCTTCGCGACGCCCCCGACCGCGGTGACGGCTCGGAGATCGAGGAGGGCGTGGTACGCGGGCTCCTGACCCAGGTCGTGCTCCCTGCAGTGGTCGCGGGCACCGTCGGTTACTTCTTTCTGGGACCGGTATTCGGCAGCGCCACCACCGCGGCCTTCGTCTTCGCCGCGCTCCCCGTCGTACTCTACTTCGCCGTGCTCTGGCTGCGGGCGCCGCGCGAGGAGAAGGGACCGATCGGCGCGCTGTTGTCGATCTTCGCGGTGGTGGTGATCTTCTGGATGATCTTCCATCAGAACGGGTCGACCCTCACCTTCTGGACCGAGGAGAACACACGTCGCGAGGCCGGCGCGCTCGCGCCCGTCCTCCAGACCCTCCACCTGCACCAGGATGCCACTATCGGCGTCGCCATCCAGGATCCCGACGCGCAGGGCTCTTACTGGCGCAACGTTCCGCGGGAGCGTCGTCCGGACGACGGTGCCGAGGTCACCCTTGTGTCGACCGAGCTGTTCCAGTCCATCAATCCGTTCTTCATCATCGTCTTCACCCCGCTGGTGGTAGCTTTCTTCGCCTGGCTCCGGCAACGTGGCAAGGAGCCCTCCACCCCGGCAAAGATCGCGTGGGGAATGGTCATTACCGCCGTATCGACCGTGTTCATGATCGGTGCGGTGGTGGTCTCCCACGGCGGTCTGTACAAGGTTTCACCTTCGTGGTTGATCGGAACCTACGCGGTGATCACGGTCGGCGAGCTGTTTCTCAGCCCCATGGGCCTGGCCCTCGTCTCGAAGCTCGCTCCGGCGCGGGTCACGGCACTGATGATGGGCGGCTGGTACCTGTCAACGTCCATCGGCAACAAACTCGCCGGCGTGCTCGCAGGCTTCTGGGAGAAGATCCCGCTGGTCGGGATCTTCAGCATCAATCTCGTGGCGGCCCTGCTCGCTGCGATCGCTATCGGGCTCATGACTCCCCGAATCCGACGGATTATGGAAGAGCACGCAGAGCGGACCAACGAAGACTCGTAGCTGCCATTTCGCCTCGGTGCCGCGTACACACATCGATCAGGCGAAGCTCCCCATCCCCGGGGCCTCTCGCGCCAGACCCGTCTCCGTATCCGAATTCTCACGTGCATTCGAAACCCTCGTCAGGCACGGATGCCGAGACGAACACGGGCACTCCCCCAAGCCAAGCGAAAGCGCGAGGGCCGTGACAGCCTGGTGATGTGTGGAGGCCCGAGAGGTACTTACTCCTGGCCCGACTGCGCGAACCAAGTGGGGTACAGCTCGGGTCGCCGGTCGGCCAGGAAGAGTCGCCTCGCCGCCGATCGTTCGACCTCGCCGAGATCGAGATCGGCCAGCAACAGATGGTCCTCGCCGCCGGGAGCGCGCGCGATGACGCGACCGTCCGGGGCGCACACGAACGATTCGCCCGCGAACGTCAGTCTCTGCTCCTCGCCCACCCGGTTGCACAGGGCTGCGAAGTACCCGTTCTGGAATGCGGCCACCTGGAGCTCGGCCTCGTAGATTTCCTCGGGCCACTCACCGATCGCCCCGGCCTGGGGCACCACCACGAGCTCGGCCCCGCCCAGCGCGAGCGCACGCATGTATTCCGGGTAGTGTCGGTCGTAGCAGATCGCCACGCCTACGCGGCCGGCGTTGGTGTCATACACCGGGGCACCGGTGTCACCCGGAGCGTAGTAGCCCTTCTCGTGGAAACACGAAAAATCCGTGATGTGCGCCATCCGGGTGCGACCGAGCAGAGTCCCGTCGGCGTCGATGACCGGCGAGCAGTCGAAGCAGCGATCGCCGTGCCGCTCGAACAGGTTGAGGATCACCACGACGCCCAGCTCGCGGGCCAGGCGCGCGAATGCGTCGGTGATCGGCCCCGGCACCGGCTCGGCGAAATCCGCGTACCCCTGCTGCGCGGGATTCTGTGGATAAAAAGGTTCGAACGCCAGCTCGGCAAAACAGACCAGCTCGCCTCCCGCCTCCGCGGCTCTCTCCAGGGCGACCAGTCCACGCTCGACGTTGGCGGCCTTGTCCTGGCCGGCTCGTTGTTGGACGAGAGCGATCCGCATCCTACCCTTTCTCCTGTTCCAGCCAACGGGGGCCGTGGGGCTCGGGATCCGGGCCGAGCGCTACCAACGATGGTAGGCCGGGTGTCCCTCCTCGACTGCAACATACTCGGCCCGGCAGGTGGCCGTGACGGTGCCGTCGACCTCCAGCCTTCCCACCACGGTCGCCCGCCGGCTCGACGCCTGCAGGACCTTGGCCCTCAACCGCAACGGCCCAGCCGATGGCGTCGGTCGCGCGAACTTGACCGAGTACTCGGCGGTGACGGTGCAGGGCGGACGGTCGAGACCGTTCGACATCATCAGGTGGTGGGCGGCTGTCCAGTTGCAGTGACAGTCGAACAGGGTCCCGATGATCCCCCCGGCGACGGCACCGTCGAACGACTCGTGGTGCGCCTCGGGCCAGAACTCGCATACGCCCTCGTCCCCAACGATGGAAGATTTGATGCGGAGGCCGTTGGGGTTGCTCGGACCACAGCCGAAACACCGCGTGTCCGGGGCGTACCGATCCTGCAGACTGTCGGTCATGCATCGCCTCCCACTCGCTCATCACGCACCTCGATCCTATCCGTCTTTCGGCACGATCGCCAGACCGGGCCACCTGCCATGATGTAATGAGGCCGTGCCACGCCCCCACACTCCTCGGCCGACCCTGGCCTCCTTGCTGCTGTTCCTGGCCTTCTCCTCGGCGTGTCTGGGACCTGAAGAGGCGCCCCCGATACAGCACGCGGAACCGGTCGCGTTCGATGAGGCGGTCGGCCCATCGCACGCGCCACTGTCCATCCGACTCGAGGGCGAACCGGCAGCCGCCTACCGCGCGGACCCGGCCGCCGGATTGAAGACTCCGCTGGCGCGTCGCATCCAGACTCGTTTTCCTCAGCTTCGGCTCGATCCCTGCCTCCAGCGAGCCGCCGAAGCCTACCTTCAGGTCGATCCGACCCTGCACCCTGTGCTGCCCTTGACCTTTGCCGAGTTCGCGCTCCACTGGGCCGGATGCCCCGATGCCACAGCGACCGTCAGTCGGCTCTTCTCCAGCGAGGAGGGGGATGACGTGCTGCTGCAACAACTGGAGAGTCTGGTATTGCCGGAGGGGTACACCCACGTGGGCCTGGCTCGGTCGGCGGCCGCTCCCCCCTACCGCTCACAGTGGCTGGTTATGCTGGTGGCGAGGAGGTTCAGCATGCAGGAGTTTCCTACCGCAGGCGACCCGGGGGCGGTCCTGCCGCTGCTGTTTCGTGTGGATTCCGAGTTCGAACACGTCGCGGTGGCCATCACCACGACGGGCGGGCAGGTCGACTTCGTGGAAGTCGGTCAGAGCGACGGGTGGGTGGTGGCCGGAGTGCCGCTCGAAGAAAGGACCGGGAATCAGTGGATCGAGCTCCTCGGCTACGGTCCCCGCGGCCCCCAGGTGCTTGCCCTGTTCCCGGTCTCTGTTGGCCGTCCGCCGCCGAAAGTCTGGGTCGGGAATTCGCGCGGTGACGAATCCTGGATCGCCGACATTTCACAGGCCGAATCGTACGCGGCAGATCTCCTGGCACGGGACCGTGAGCGTTTCGGGCTCCCGATCCTGACCCGTGATCCTCGTCTCGACGGCGTTGCTCGTGCACACAGCTCGGAGATGGCCGCCTCCAACTATTTTGCCCACGTCTCTCCCGTTACAGGCAGCATCGTGGACCGGTTGGCTGCGATCGACTACGAGACCTTGTTCGCGGCCGAGAACATCGCCATGAGTGCGTCCCTCGCAGAGGCTCAGGAGGGGCTGATGAGAAGCCCGGGGCACCGCGCGGCCGTGCTGTCCACCGACGCCACTCATTTCGGGGTCGGCGTGGTCCGTGATGACCGGGACGACGTCGGACCGGTTTACGTACTGACCCAGGTGTTCGCATCGCCCCTCTCCACGGCCCGAGTGGTGGACCAAGGTGAGGCTGTGATGCCGTAGGAACTGCATGGCGGGCACTGTGACACAATTGAGGGGCCGGATTCAGGCGGGTCGCGAGAGCCGATCGGCTCGACTGGAAGGCCCGCGTTGGCTGGAGTGGAGGTAGCAACATGAGGGCGCTGATGTTCGTCATCGTCATCGCGGTCGTAGGGTTCCTCGCGTACAACTTCCTCACCACCGGAGAGGTCTCACTGTTCGGACCGGGAGCCCTCGATGACGAGAAACAGGCCGTCCAGGATCTGCGTGACGAGTTCCAGGCGGCTCAAGGCCAGTATCAGCAGGCCGGGCGCGCTGTGGCGGTGAGCGGAATCGACGCGAGCGCAGACGTCGAGGACTTCCTCGCCGATATGGATCGGATCGAAGCCGAGGCCATGAAGCTGAGACCCAAGCTCGAATCTGAGGCTGCCCGGCGCGACCTCGAACGACTGTTACGTGACATCAAGGCGTATCGCGGCGATATCGGCTGACATCCAAGCCCCCGCCACCGAGGTGCTCGAGATCACACAAGCCCAGCGCGAGGGTGGATGTCCACCCGTTGGACGTACTAACCTGTACACATGGCGGATGTGCGCCCTCTGGGTGCAGTTCGCGGAGATCTCGAATGAGGTCCGAGCACATCACGAGACGCGTCGCCTGGTCACCGAGCCCGGCAGTTCGGCTCCCGAAGGGGGTTTCGAAGGCCGCTTGGGCCCGGGAGATGGGACGTTGGCAGAATCCCCGCATCCGGGCGTTCCTCGGAACCCACCGGATCCTCCGCGAGGTCCTGGAAAGCAACTTCGCGATCCTCCACTGTTCCCCGAAACGGCTTCTGGAGATGTTGGTGACCGTCCGCCGGGTCTCCGAGCTCCTGCGATCCGACATCACCCTCCTGCTGGACGGTCCGTCCTTGATTCCCGAACTCGAATCGGCCCGACTCGCGGTGCGGGCGAATCTCAACCACATCGACCAGACGCTCCTCAATCAGTTGGACAGCTTCCCGGACCGAGTGCCGGTGAGCCGCCACGACGAGCTCCGCCGATTTCTGTGCGTCGCGATCGGCCAGGTGCACCGGTTCCTGCAGGATTCGTTCGGGGGACTGGTTTCGGCCGACCCGCGAGCTACCCACGATGCCGACTACTACCTGTCGAAGGAGTTCCCGCGCGACATCGAGGAAGCGGAGTGGCTGTTCGACTCGGTAACCCGCCTCGAAGAGCACCTCCGGGAGCTCGACAGGGACCGTCCGCGCCTGATCGTGGACGTCAGGCAAACCCTGCAGGAGGGGTCTCGGGTGCCGTCTCGAGAACGGTGGGAGGAGACCGAGCATTATTTGGGACGACTGGTGACCGAGCTGTCACCCCGCCTGAGAGAGGTTATCGCCCTGCGGGGCATCCGAATCGAGGAGCTCGAGCTGCTCGACCACTACTCTACCGAGATCCCGACGATTTGCCGGATCCTGGTCGAGCTGCACGAGTCGAGTTGCGAGGCACTGGGCGACTCGAGCCCGGATCAGGTCGCTGCGACGCATGGCGAAAACAGGTCGTTGAATCTCCATCGCACCCTGTGCGAACGGATGGTCCCCCAGCTCCGCTCGCTCGACGATTACCTTCGAGACCTCGGGATCTTCGTGCCTCTCTGGCGCCGCGACATCACCCAGCGGCGAGCCCTGCTGTTGCGGCTGGCCGGGATGAAGGACCCTTCGGGATCCGACCCGGACAGCGTGGATACCTCTGACACGGACCTCCCGAGTTGATCCTCCGGTCCCGCGCAACACGCCCGTTATTCCCGCTCGGCCCCGCTCACCTTCGAGCACAGTCCGATGAAGGCATCGCTCCACGTATCGTCACCGTCCCGAGACATCCGCCAGTTCTGCCGGTCTGTGATCGAGCACCAACACGGGTGGTAACGAGAGTGTTCCGTGCTCCGTACCGGATCATCTCTCCCAATCACGGTGGCAGCGAACCAAAGAAGTAGGCGCGCAGCCCCTGCGCGCAGCAATTCACTGCGTGAATTGCCCCGGAATGGGAAAGCATTTCCCGGAGCAGATGCGGTGGGATCTCTTGCAGCAACCACGCGCCTCGATACCCGCCGAGATCCCGTCAGGAGGGGGAGATGGAGGGCGCGTGGTATCCACTGCGATTCGCGCAGCGAATCGCACGACGATGACCATTAGGAGCGCGCTTCTGGTGCGAGAAAACCAGGGGGGTTATGAACTGGGTATATCGAGGCGCAGCGAGGTACAGGATTCCAGCTCGAGTCCTCACACGATCGAGTAATCCGGTGGGATGCTGAAGTCCCCCAGAACGTCCGGCGTCACCTTCGCGAATCGACCCTCGCGGCCGCCGATCTCGTTCACCAGGTTGGACTCGTGGCACGTCACCAGCCGGTAGGGGGTGTCACGCACCAGCACGGTGCGATCGCGGCCAAACTGGTGGATCAGCGCGCGATGTTCGGCGGCGAGTACCGTCAGCGCCTCGGAAGCGACCTCGATCGTCGATGGAGAGTTACTGATGCGGGGCTGCAACAGCGTCCGCCACGAGCGCCACCAGCTCGGATCCGTCCACCATCTCGAGGTGCAGAGGTAGACTTCGCGGCGCGCGACGTCCAGCCAGTAGCTGTCCTGGAAATCTACCAGAGTCCCGAGGGCGAAATCACCCTCCCGGAGAGAGCGGACGTAGTGCTTGTGCCACGCATCGTCGTTGTCGATGCGTGACGTGATCGCGACGCGTGCACCGCTGCGCCGCACCTCTGATCTCAAAAAGTCCACCTGCCGGCGGTCGAGCGGCACCAGCCGCATCGCTGGAAAGGCGGATGCCACGCCCTCGAGCTGCCCCATGAACCGCTCCGGTGTTTGTCGGTCCACCAACACGAACCACGTGAAGTCCTGGCAGCTCTGGCCCATCAGGGACGGCACCGTAAAGGAAGTGAAAAGCCTGAACCGTCGGTCCATCCAACGATCGGGATCGCCGCCGATTCGGTGACGTCGGTCGGGATCGCTGTACAACGACAGGTTGTACTTTGTGACGACGAAGTGGACTCGGTCTCGTGTCATAGGCGGGCTAGAAACGGCGGGTCGGCTCGCCGTCGCATCCGAACTGCTCACTGTCCCAGGGGAAGCGACGGTTGACCGGAGATCTTGTCAAGCCACCGGAGCCGGAACTCCCCGTCTCCGAGTGGCTCCAGCTCGAAGTGAGGTGGGCGGCTCTTCGGCCACGGAATGACCCCGTGGCGCTCGAAGAAGCTCCGGATCCGCACCGACCGCAGCTCCGGCGCACTGCTCCAGAAGCTGGACGTCAGGGGGATCATCACCGGATCCCGTTCGCCGGGGAGGTGCAGTACCACCGACTCCCATTCGGGGCGGAAGTACAGGCTGATCTCGCCCTCGAGGATGCGAAGGCCGTATCCGCCACCCCCGTCGTGCCATGCCGAGACGATCATCTGTCCGTGAAATGTAACACTTCGCGTCGGGATCGGGAAGTGCGGGCTAGGTCAAGCCATCGCCGAAGCAGATACCGAGGTCGCGCCCGGTCAGGACCGTGTCGCAGTCGAGTGGAACCGTCTTCATACGACTGGTTGCGATCTCGAGGGGGACCGCGTTCACGACCGGCGGGTCGAGCGCCACCATATGACTGAACTGTCTCGCCTCGACCATGCGCACCGCCGCCGCACCGAACCGCAGCGCGAGCAGGCGGTCGGATGTCGTCGGCCGCCCCCCGCGCTGCAGGTGGCCGAGCACCACGGTGCGCGTCTCCTTGCCCGTCTTTTCTTCGATCTGGGCCGCGACCTGCTCGGCGATGCCGCCGAGTTGGATCTCGCGACCGAACTCCCGGTTCTTCACGACCAGCTCACCGCCCATCGGCGCGGCTCCCTCGGCAACCACGACGATCGAGAACCTGCGTCCCCTGGCCTCCCGGTCGAGGATCTTTTCACACACCACATCGATGTCGAACGGGACCTCCGGAATCAGGATCACATCGGCGGTGGCCGCCACGCCCGCATTCAGCGCGATCCACCCCGCATACCGGCCCATCACTTCGACGACCATCACCCGCTCGTGCGCTTCCGCCGTGGAGTGGAGACGATCGATCGCCTCGGTGGCAACCGTCACCGCAGTGTCGAAGCCGAACGTGACGACCGTGCCGGAGAGATCGTTGTCGATCGTTTTGGGAACGCCGACGATCGGAAGCCCCTTCTTGGCGAACTCGCACGCGATCTTCATGGAGCCGTCGCCACCGATCGCGATGAGCCCGTCGATGCGAAGTCTCCGGAAGTTCTCCACCACCTCGTCCGAGCGGTCCATCATC
Source organism: Candidatus Sulfomarinibacteraceae bacterium (assembly GCA_041552055.1). Classification (GTDB taxonomy): domain Bacteria; phylum Acidobacteriota; class Thermoanaerobaculia; order Thermoanaerobaculales; family Sulfomarinibacteraceae; genus JBFELO01. The sequence continues at coordinate 41,024 of JBFELO010000023.1, forward strand.
GTGATCTCGCCGTTCGGCATCTTGGCCGGATACTGAAACGGGTTCCCCTTGTTGGTGGTGCCGAGGATGGTGCCCCCGAGGTGGGTTATGCCACGAACAGCATCGCGGTCGAGCTGGATGATCTTCGAGGTGTCCAGAAGGCCCTCGTACCCCTTGTGGATGCCGAGCACCTCCCAGCCCCGCCGTAGCGCGGACAGGACGATCGACCGGATCACCGCGTTCAGCCCCGGTGCGTCTCCACCTCCCGTATTGATCGCGATCCGCTGGATCGCACGCTCCGCCATCTGCTACCTCCACGGCGACCGGGCGCCTAGCCTACCGTCATTCCGCCGAACGGTGATCGCCCTGGACCGCCGCTGTTCATACAACCCACGTTCCGGCCGTTCCCGTTCCCGTTACCAGGCCCGCGATCAAGAAAAACGCCCCCCGGGCGCACCCGAGGGGCGTGCGACGACTGGTCGAACGATCATAGATTGGCGAGCATCCCGTCGGCCTCGTCACAGGTCTTCCGGACCGCGTTCACCGAGTGCGCGAACGCGTCCTTCTCCTCGTCCGTCAGGTCGAGCTCGATGACCTTCTCGACGCCGTTCTTGCCCACCAACCCGGGCACACCGACGAACAGACCGTCGACACCGTACTCGCCCTCGAGCTTGGCGCACACCGGGATGATCTTCCTCTTGTCGAAGATGATCGCCTCGGCCATCTCGAGCGCCGCCCACGCCGGCGACACGAACGCCGAACCGAATCCGAGCAATCCCACCACCTCGCCGCCGGCCTTGCGGGTGCGGGCCTCGATCGCGGCGAGAGTCGCCTCGTCGACGAACTTGGAAACCGGGATGCCGGCGATGGAGCACGAGCTGCGCACCGGCACCATGGTGTCGCCGTGGCCGCCGAGCACCATCGCGTTGACGTTCTCCACAGAGACATTGGCCGCGTCGGCCACGAAGTAGCAGTAGCGGCCGGAGTCGAGCTGTCCGGCCATGCCCATGAGCTTGTTCTTCGGCGGAGCAAGAGTCTTGTTGAGGGTGTAGACGATGGCGTCCAGCGGGTTCGCGATCGAAATGATGGTCGCGTTCGGGCAGTTGTCCTGGATTCCCTGGGCCACCTGCTTGGTCACCTTGAGGTTGATGGTCAGCAGTTCCTCGCGACTCGGGAAAGTGCCGTCGGGTCGCGCCTTGCGGGGAACCCCGGCGGTGTTGATGATCAGCTCCGCTCCCTGGAGGGCCGAGTAGTCCTTCGAACCGACGCAGCGCACGTCACTCCGGATGGTCGTGAGGCCCTCAGAGATGTCGAGGCACTTGCCGATCGCCACCGACTGTTTCTTGGTCACCTCCTGCCGCTCCGGCGGATCGTCCGGGTTGACGAACGGCGCCGGGTCTGACAACCCGACCTCGCGCGCCAGCCTCCGCTGCGCGATCTCCTGCACCAAGACGCCACCGATGTAGCCGCCGCCGATGATCCCGATCTTGTTGAGCATCACTGTCTCCTTTCCGACAACGAGTGAACGCCCCGAGCCGAGACCGGTGAGTCCGTGTCACTGGCCCCATTGGGACGTGTGAAAAAAGGCACGAATTCTGGGGCATCCGGCTGTTTATGTGAAGAACCTGAAAAATCCACGTGCCACTCTCGGACCTCAACGCACAGAAATTTCGCTGCTTTGAGGCGGACGCAGTCTACACCTTGTGAAAATCGAGCACAAGCTTTCCGTTCGGTCTTCCCAGTTCCCCGAAACCAGCGTGGTGAAACGTAGTCCTCCACGCTCGGAATCCTCCAATGCAGGGGTTCCCCGGCGACCTCGGGCCGGGTGTCTCCACGTGCAGGCCGGTAATCGCTCGGTTCCAGCCGTGGGAGCGACCGGATCGACACTGAGCGCTTCGGGGAGGCCTCGACCAGCACCGGTTCCTCCACCTACTCGACCGATCACCACACCGGACTGTCGGGCGCTCAATCGCCGATCGTCGGACCGCTTCGAGATCGGAGTGCCGGCGGGCGGGCTCTGTTCGTATGGCTCCGCCCCGGGACGGGCGGGGACGTCGGCGACATCCTCCAACGCCAACGAATGGATGTCGAATGTCTCGGCCAGGCGACACAGCAACTGCTCGTCCCCCAGCCCCCGAACGTCGAGCTACAGCGTGCGGCCCTTTTCCGTCAGGCTCCGGATGTCATCGATCCCCGATGGCTCGTGTTCTTCGATGGAGCCCTTGTCATGGCTGGGAACCCCCCCTACGGGGTTCGACGCCCCGCAGGGGTTCGCCGCCCTGGCGCCGTGCTCCTGTCGTCACAGCCATCCGGCACACCATCGCCGTCAGAATCGACACCGTCGTCGAAACCCTGGCAGACGTCGCACTCGTCCGGGGCGCCGTCGTCGTCGGTATCGATGCTGTCGTCAAACTCGTCGCAGCGGTCGCAGCCGTCGGGAACGCCGTCGAAGTCGGCGTCGGGCTCGTCGTCATAGCCCGGGCAGATGTCGCAGCCGTCGGGAACGCCGTCTTCGTCGGAATCGAGGGTGTCGTCGAAACCTGGGCACACGTCCTCGGCGTCGGGAACGCCGTCGTTGTCGGAATCATCGGCCAGCGCGAGCAGCTCGGCAACGGTCTTGGGTGACCTGCGGTTGAGCTGATCGAACGCCTCTACCGCGTAGTAGAGCTCGCCCTCATCCGGCGCAGCGTCGATGAAGGACTCGCGCAGCGTGAAGCCGAGCAGCTCCCACGGACCGGTCGCGGCAGGTCCCCGGTAGATCCGGTACGACCAGGTGTTGCCGCCGCCGGGAACCGGAGGTTGCCGCCAGCTGGCCTTGACCTGACCGGCGTCGCCGCCCGCCAGCTCCAGCAGAGCCAGCGTGAGGTCCTGCGGTCCCGGGATCGACCCGACGAGGATCTCGGCTTCCTGGTTGCTCCGGTCCAGGTCACCGCGGTTGTTGACCTCCACCCTGACGAGCTCGGGCCGGCCGGTGCTGCGATAGCTCAGCTCGAAGGTGTGCCGCTCGTTGAAGAGAAGCTCGCCTTGGTGACGCGGGCTGCAGATCCCATCCGCCGGATCTCTTGGATCCTGGGGTATGTA
>JBFELO010000024.1:0-42958 GCA_041552055.1 Candidatus Sulfomarinibacteraceae bacterium
AATCCCCTTGCCGGGTTCCTGCGGGTAGCCGACACCAGCGTCCGCAACGCCCTGACGGATTCGGACCATGTCAGCATTATCGTGTTTTCGATGCTGCTCGGAGGAATGGTCGGGGTCATGAGCCGCAGTGGTGGGACGCAGGGGGTCGTGAAATCGCTCGAAAAGCTCGTGACGACACCTCGCCGCGCCCAGGTGGCGACCTGGCTGATGGGCGTGCTGATCTTTTTCGACGACTATTCGAATACCCTCATCGTCGGCAACGCGATGCGGCCGGTGACCGATCGGCACCTGGTCAGTAGGGAGAAGCTGGCGTACCTCGTGGATTCCACCGCCGCGCCGGTTGCCTGTGTCGCGGTCGTGTCCAGCTGGATCGGCTACCAGGTCTCGCTGCTCGGTGACGCGCTGGCCGCGTCAGGATCCGAGATCAATCCCATCTCACTTTTCATCGCTTCCCTGCCCTACGCCTTCTACCCGCTGTTCGCTCTCACGATCACCTTTCTCGTTGCCGTCACGCGACGTGACTGGGGTCCGATGTTCCACGCCGAACGGAGAGCCCAGACCGGTCAGGTGCTTGCCGAGTCGGCTCAGCCCCTCGCCGACTACGAGTCGAGCGGTCTCACGCCGGACGAGGGTGCGCCGTGCAGGTGGTGGAATGCGGCGGTGCCGGTCCTTTCGGTCATTCTCACGACGTTGTTTGGACTCTACATCTCGGGGCTCCACGGACTCGATCGGAGTGGGGGTGGCGGGGTTTCCCTGCGCGAGGTCATCGATGCGTCGGACCCGTTCACGGTGTTGCTGTGGGCCAGTCTTGTCGGCGTCACGTGCGCCGTGGTGCTAGCGGTCGTGCAGCGCATCCTGGGCCTGCGGACGGCGCTCGAAGCGGTGGTGGGCGGCTTCAAGAGCATGCTGCCGGCCGTCGTGGTTCTGGTGTTGGCATGGTCGCTGGGCGAGGTGTGCGAGGAGCTTGCAACGGCCGACTTCCTCGTCCGCGTGGTCGGCCCCACGGTGCCGCCCGGAGCACTCCCCGCCGCGGTGTTCCTCGCGGCAGCCGCGATCTCCTTCGCCACCGGTACTTCGTGGGGGACAATGGCAATTCTGACCCCACTGGCGGTGCCGCTCGCGCTGCACTCCCCGGCGACCACTCCGCAGCTGTTGGCGGCAACGGTATCTGCCATCCTCGGGGGATCGGTGTTCGGTGACCACTGCTCACCGATTTCCGACACCACCATCATGTCGTCCATGGCGTCGAGCTGCGACCACGTGGACCACGTGCGGACTCAGCTGCCGTACGCGTTGCTGGGGGCGACTGTTGCGGTCATGGTGGGTTACATCCCCGGGGCCGCGCTTGGGATTCCTGCGGGACTCCTGTTGCTCACGGGGCTCGCGGTCGTCGCGGGGTGGGCGATCATCGTAGGACGCCCGGTGGACATTGACGCGGCGCACTCACAAGAGTAGCCGTCCCCGGGCTCCCTGGGGCGCCCGGAAAGGCCTTTATTTGCTATACTGCGAGACGAGTTCGGGTCGGCGCCATCGGGCGGTGGGCCCGACCATCCAACGGCTTGGAACGAGAGGAGGAAAGTCATTCGGAAATATGCATTTCGGGAGGATCCGGAAGCGCCGCAAGTGCGCATCAACGAACGGATTCGACTCTCACCGGTTCGACTGATCGACGACGACGGAGAGCAGATCGGTGTGCTCCCGGTGGACGAAGCGCTCGCGCTCGCCCGCGAGAAGGGTCTCGATCTGGTAGAGGTTGCCGCCAACTCGCGCCCTATCGTGTGCAAGATCATGGACTATGGCAGGTTTCGATACGAACAGGAAAAGAAAGCACGCGAGGCCAAGAAACAGCAACACCAGGTAGACCTCAAAGAGGTCAAGTTCAGACCCAACATCAACATCCACGACTTCGAGACCAAGGTCCGCCGGGCCCGCAAGTTCCTCGAGCAGGGGAAGCACGTCAAGGTCACCATCATGTTCCGGATGAGGGAGATGCGGCGGCCCGAGAACGGCTATGAGATTCTGCGGCGGGTGCGAGACGATCTGGCCGACGTCGCCAAGGTGGAGCGCGACCCCACCCCCGAGCTCGAAGGCCGTGACCTGACCATGGTGCTGCGCCCACAGAAGAAGTAAGCCCAGGACTGATAGCTACTCGCGGTTGCGGTCGGTGTGCGCCGTTGAGGGCGCCGCGTACGATTGTCGCGTTGCAGGGTCCCTCTCGCCTTTCCGCTGCTCACAGTCCGAGGTTGCCCCGCACGATTTCGAGAATGCGACGGAAGTGCGCGTAGGGAATGCGGGTCGCGGCGCTGCCGGATCGCCAACCCCGGAATCCGTCCTCATCGAGTCGATCGAGGTCATCGAACAGAGGTTGATATCGGCGGGGATCCGGCGCGAACTCGGGGTGGAGGTCGGCTGGAGCGCGAATCGTCCACGGACAGACCTCCTGGCAGATGTCGCAGCCTGCGACCATGGTGCCGATTTTGCGGCGAAGAGCGGTGGGGACGTCGGCCCTGTGCTCCACGGTGAGATAGCCGACACAGCGACGGGCATCGAGGATGCGAGGAGCCGGAAACGCCCGCGTCGGGCAGGCGTCGAGGCACGCCGTGCAGCGACCGCAGTGATCGCTGCCGGTCGGGGAGTCCGAATCCAGCTCGACGTCCGTCAGCAAGAGGCCCAGGAACAGCTCTGACCCGAGCTGCCGATTCAGCATTTGCGTGTTCTTACCGATCCAGCCGAGGCCGGCGCGTGCGGCCCATTCCCGCTCTAGAATCGGAGCAGTGTCCACACACGCACGCCACGTGCCCCCCGGCCGTGTCGCTGCCAGCCAGCGGCCGAGGCGGATGAGCCTCGTCTTCATGACCTTGTGGTAATCCCGACCCCAGGCGTACCTCGACACCCAAACACGGGGTTCGCCATCGCGGCTCGGCGACCGCGATGGTGGCAGGCGGGTGTGGTAGCTCATCGCCACCGCCACCACCGACCTGCAGCCCGGGAGGAGCAGCCGGGGATCCGCGCGAACTCCTCGATGGGTCGCCATGTAGCTCATGCCGGCGTGCATACCGGCACCGAGCCACAGGTCGAGGTGGTCGAGGGTCTCTGCTCGGCCTGCAGTTGCCACTCCGACCAGGTCGAAGCCCTCCTCGAGGGCCCGCCGCTTCAGGTCCGGTGTGATGTCCTCCACGTACGGGAGTATCGCATGCGATTCGCTGCGCGAATCGCCGACCTCCGGATCACACCGATGACACTCCATGGTGCCGAACAACGGCGAGGACGAATGTCGGATCGGATAGAGTGATGGCATGAAGTTTCGTGTGGGCGTCGCGGTGAGCGCGATCACGCTGGTACTCGCGCCGGCGGTCATGGCGAAAGAAAAGCAGCTGCCACCGTTGGGCGTGATTGCGGCATCCGCCGGCAACGTGGTGGTGCTCGCCGAGCCTTCCGGCTCGTGGTTGGATTCGTTCGAGACAGGAACAGTGGGCTGGTTGTACCCCGCTCCCGGGGGCGTGTTGTTCGCACCCGATCTCGTCCGTGGCCGGACCACCGTGCTGGACCTGCGCGGTCGTCGCGAGGTCGAGCGGCTCGAAGGCGTGACCATGCCCAATTTCGGTGCCGACCGGGATCGCTACCTGGTCGTCGCCGACGAGGTGATGGTGGTCAGCTATCCGGAGCGCGCGGTGATTGACAGATTCCATGTAGGGATTGAATCCCCGTGGCAGATTCTGCCGCTGTCCAGCACGTCCCTGTTGGTGCTCGACCGACGGCCTGATGGACGGGGCGGATCCGCCCTGGTTGCAGTCGATCTGGTCAGTCGCCAGGTCATCTACCGGAGCCCGCTTCCCGGTGACGTTCGGCGCATCGCCGCTTCGACCGCGCTCGGTGTGCTGGCCGTGGCCGATGCCGACTCACAGTCGGTGCTCTTGATGGATCCATCCACCAACACCAGGCTCGTCGAGTTGCCGGCCGGAGCCAGCCCGCGCGACGTGACGTTTCTCGGTGACGGCCAGGCACTCGTGGCCGCGCTCGCCGATGCCTCGGGAGCCGGGGCCGTTCGGGTGTGGGTGCTCAAGTGGGCAAAAGGCGAACTCAGGATCAAGCGCGAGCAGACCGTTGCACTGATGGGTGCTCCGGTCAGGATGTCGGCGTGGCCCCTGGGGCCGCGCGTGGCGGTCGGTGTCGCGTCGGCGCACATCGAGGTGGTCGACCTCGATGCGCTCGAGGTCGTCGCGTCGGTACCGCTTCCAGCACCGCCGCGAGATGTCGTGTGGTGCGATCTCGCCGCACCCGGTCCAGCGCTGCCGGACTGGTCCGATCGGGGACCGAGCGAGCTCGACCTGGGAGGCGCGCGGAAGCACCCCTGACCGACGGCGTGTCAAACGCGACTCGAGGCCACCAATTCTTCAGTCGTTGCTCGAATTCGAGGGGGTTTTGGGCGGGCGTCGTTTTCGGCGTCGTGTCCGCTTCTTCCTCTCTCCGGTGGGTCGGTCGGCCGCTGCCGACTCGTGTCCGCCGGTCCGCCTTCCGCGGCGCGAACTCGACCGTCCGTCTCGTCGGGATCGTCGTTCCTCGGGCGGCAGCAGTTCCTTGAACAGACTGTCGTCGGCGAAGACGGCCGGGATGTCGTACCCGACGAACTCCTGGATGGCGTCCAGCGAGTACACCCAGTCGTCGCACGCGAGCGCGATCGCCTTCCCGGTCGCACCAACACGCGCCGTGCGGCCGATCCGGTGGACGTAGTCCTCCGGATCTTGAGGAAGATCGTAGTTGACCACGTGGCTGACGCCTTCGATGTGGAGTCCGCGGCTGGCCACATCGGTGGCAACCAGAATCGGCAGCCGTCCCTCGCGGAAATCGTCGAGTACCCGCAAACGCTTCGTCTGGATCACGTTGCCGGTCAGCGCTCGACACACGTACCCGTGGCGACGAAGCTCGTCCACCAATCGCTTTGCCCCGTGGCGCGTGTTGGCGAAGATCATTGTCCGCGAGGCGCCCTCCCGCTCCAGCAATCCGAGCAGCAGGGACAGCTTCTCACGTGACGACACGTGATAGAGCTCCTGTTGGATGGTGTCCGGCGTCAACTGCTGGGGGTTGATGATGATCTCTGCCGGATCGTTCATCTGGCGCCAGCCGAGCGTCTTCACCCGGTACGAGAGCGTGGCCGTGAACATCATGGATTGCCGTCGCCCTGGGTGGGGGAGTCTTCGCATGATCCAGTGGAGGTCCTCGGCAAACCCCATGTCGAACAGGCGGTCGCACTCGTCGATCACGACCAACTCGGTCTCGCGTAGCGAGTAGGTTCGCTGCTTGTGGTAGTCGATGAGTCGACCCGGCGTGCCGATGAGGACGTCGGTTCCCGCCGCGAGCTCCTGGCGCTGCTTGTGGTAATCGATTCCGCCGAAGACGACGTGCGTGTTGATATCCACGTGCGGGGCGAGCGCGTCGGCGTCGTTCGATATCTGAACGGCGAGCTCGCGGGTCGGAGCGACGATCAGCGCTCGCGGAACCTCTGGCGGGCTCGAGCGCGGCGAGCGGAGAATCCGATTGAATATCGTCAACAGGTACGCCGCCGTTTTCCCCGATCCGGTTTGCGCCTGGGCGACCACGTCCCGACCTGCGAGGGTGAGCGGCAGGACCTTCTCCTGCACCCTGGTCAGGTATGTGAACCCGAGTTCCCCAACTGCGCGCCGCAGGGGTTCCGGAAGGTCGATTTCATCGAAGGAGACAGTCGAGAACAGCTGGTTCTCGTGATCTTGAGTGCTCATTCGCCGGGGATTGTAGCATCTGGCGCGTGGTCGGTGGACGGAGAAAGAACACGTCGCGGCGGAGGACGATAGAGATCTCGCCGGCACATCGGGGTTTCCAGACGAGCGGACGGAATCCGATTGGCGACGGGCGATGTACACTCCAATGGGATGAAAAAGCGGCGTGAGACGTTGAGTATTGATGGACGGCGAGGCGATAACCGCGAAGGAATGAGACCAGGACTACGATGTTGAAGTCGACGGCCACTCTCGTGTTGGCGCTGACCTGTGCCGCCGGTCAGGCGGTTGCGGCGGAGGAGCCGTACATCTCGGATCTGTCTCGAACCGAGGGGCTGCCAGAGTTCGTCGAGGCCCGCATACTTGAATCGAGCGGACAGTTCCGAGACGCCGTTGCCGCGTACGAACGTGCCGTCGAAAAGCAGCCGTCGGTGCTCGAGATCAGGGTCCGTTACGCCTCTCTCCTCGTCGACCTGGGATTCACCAAACGCGCAGTCGAGGTGCTCGACGTCGAGGGCGAGTTGGACTGGTACGGCCTGCGGGTGCGTGCGCTGGCTCTGGCGCGCCACGCGGGTCGCAACCCGGAGTCGCTCGCAGAGGCCGAGACGGCTCTCCGACTTGCACTCGATGAGCGGGAGGACGAACCGAATCTCCAGCTCGGGCTCGCCCAGGTGTTGCACCGTGAGGGCAAGGTGGCCGAGGCGGAGGAGGTGGTCGCCACGCTTCGAGCGACGCGCAGCGGCAGCCCCCAGCTCGTGGCGTACCACGCCGGCCTGCTCAGAGAGCTCGATCGCGATGAGGAAGCTGCCGAGCTCTACGCTCAGTGCGCGGCCGAAACCTTCGCGCCACACGAGGAGTGTCGCGAGAACCTGGTGCTGGTACTGATCGAGCTCGGCCGGCCCGGCGAGGCAGGTGAGATCATGCTGCGCTGGCTCGAGGACGACGATCTCGACGAGCTGTTGAGGGCCGCCTCACTGCTCTACGAGGGTGGCCGGAATACCGAGGCACTGCGGGCGGTACGCAGAGTCCTTCGGGAAGCGCCCGACTCGGAGCGGGCGAAGACGCTCGAGGCGTATCTGTTGTCGAGCTTGGGTAGTCACGAGGAGGCCTCTGCCGCGTTTCGGGCACTGCTGCGACACGACAGCGAAAACGTCGATCTCATCTTGGCGATGGCGTGGGCGACCGCCAGCACCGGAGACGCCGAGGAGGCTCGGAGGTGGATCGATAGGGCGTGGGAGCTGGTGCAGCAGGGCAGCGGTTCTCCGAGGGCCTCACGAGTCGCACTCTCCGCGGCGCGGGTGGAATTGGTGGGCGACAACACCGCCCGCGCCAGAGAGTGGCTCGACCGAGTCGTCGACTACGACAGTTCCGGGGAAGAGCTCGCGTTCCTGGTGGCCGAGGCGTACCGACGCGAAGAACGTTGGAGCGATGGTGTCGCGGCGTTGCTCCGGCTCCAGCCCCAGCTGCAGGGCAGGGCACGGATGATCGCGATCGTCTTCGAAGCAGAGTTTCGTTTGCGGATGGGCGACGCCGACGGGCGAAAGTTGTTGCGCCCGATGCTCGATTCGGCTGATCCCCGCGACATCCTTCTGGCCCTTCAGGTGATGCAGCAGCTCGAACGTTGGGAGGACGTGGAGCGGGAGTCCGCCTCCGCTCTGGCGCGGAATCCTGAGGATCGACAGCTCCGGTTCACCCGCGCGGCCGCCCTCGAGCGGTTGGGACGGGCGGACGACGCCGAGCAGTTGTTCCAGAGCCTCATTGATCAGGACCCCGGTGATGCAGCGTCCGCCAACTACCTCGGGTACAGCTGGGCGGATCGCGGCGAAAACCTCGACGAGGCGTTGAACCTGATCACTCGGGCGGTGGCCATCGAACCGGAGAATCCCGCCTACCTCGACTCGCTCGGCTGGGTGCACTACCGGCTCGGCGACCTCGATCAGGCCGAGTACTGGCTCCGCAGGGCGGTTGGCTTCGGTAGCGGCGACGGGACGATCCTGGCGCATCTCGGAGAGGTGCTGCTCGAGCGGGGTGACGTCGACGAGGCGCGCCTGTTGCTGCAACGTGCGCTGGACGCCGGCTGTGAGAATCCAGAGCACGTCCAGGAACTTCTCGGGCGTCCGATCGATGGCGACTGATCCGCATCCGAGCACGGTATGTCGGTTGGGCCGGGTGGCGATTGGGGTTGGCTTGGTAGTCATCATCGGCTCGGGTTGCCGCACCGCATCCCCTCCCCCCCCGGAGCTTTCGGGCGATCTCGCGGCAGCGGTAACCCGCCTGTCACGCGCGCTTCCTGGCGACCTCGCGGCCCTGTACCGACTCCGGGTGCCGTCATCGGGTGGGCTGCGGCTGTCGATAGCCACAGCAGCCGACGAAGGGCGTGTCACCATCAGCGAGCCCTTTGGTGCGGCCCTGTCGCTCACCGCCTGGTCCGGAGCCCGCTCGGCCGAGGTGTTCGACCTCAGGCATGGCTGTCGATTCACGACCGACGACCTGTCAGGCGTTCTCGGAGTCGGCAACCTTCCGCTGCCGCATGTGGCTCTCCTGCTCGGGGGGCGATTGCCGGCGATCGAGGGAGATCAGATCGAAATCCAGGAAGACGGCCGGCTCCGTGTGGCCGGGCCGGCGTGGCAGGGCCTGGTGGAGGTTGCGGACGATCCGTTGCGGGTCGTTGTTGTCGAAGATCAGTCGGCTGGTCCCGGAAGCGGATGGCGAGTCGAGTTGCGTGACCACACGAGCTCGCTGCCAGGCTGGCTCAGGGTGCGGGGCACGGAGGGACGGTGGGCCGAGCTGGAGTTGGTGCGTCTCGAGTGGCACCAGGACGCCGACCTGCCGCCTGTACCGGAGCTGCCGCCGTGTGGAGGAGAGCCGCGGAAGCGGATCGAGTTGTCTGATCCGACCTCGGAGAGCTGAGCTTGAGGCTGACGATTCGCGTCCCGGCCAAGGTCAACCTCCACCTCGAGGTTCTCGGGCGTCGACCAGATGGTTACCACGAGGTGAGGACACTGCTGCAGAGCATCGATCTGTTTGATGAGCTGGCGGCGGAGGTGGCTCCGGAAGGCGTGATCGAGCTGCAGGTGGTGCCGTCCGGTGTGGTCCCGGTCAGCGACGACAACCTGGTGGTTCGGGCGGCTCGGAGACTCCGGATGCTCGGTGGGGGGGGTGGCGCACGCTTCACCCTTACGAAGAGGATTCCGGTCGGCGGTGGCCTCGGAGGTGGGTCGGCCGATGCCGCGGGCGCCCTGGTGTTGTTGAACCGGCTGTGGAAGCTGTCGCTGTCACCGGAAGATCTTCATCGGTCGGCAGCCACGATGGGGAGTGACGTGCCGTTCTTTCTCCACGGTGGCTTCGCCCTGGCCGTCGGGCGCGGCGACGAGATGCACCCGCTGCCGGATCTGCCGGAACTGGGAGTGGTGATTGCCGTGCCCGATCTTCAAATCTCGACGTCAGAGGTCTATCGGCGGCTTCGGTCGGAGTTGACCTGGGCGCGTCAGGAGGCTAACGTGTACGCCTTCTCGGCGAAGCTCGCAGGGGAGCTTCGCTGGGAGACAATGTTCAACGACCTGCAGCCGATCGTGGTCGGGGGTTGGCCAGTAGTGGCTGACGTGTTGGCAGCTCTCGTGGCGACCGATCCACTGCAGGCCGCCGTGAGCGGCTCGGGTGCGGCGGCGTATGCGGTGTATCCGAGTCGTCGTTCAGCCGAGGCGGCAGCCGCGGCGATCGGCACCGGGTGGTGGACTCACGTGGGTACCACCCTGGTCCGTGCTCGTGCACGGCCCACAGTGGAGTATGAGGAAGGGACGTCATGAATGTCACCGAGGTCCGTCTCAGTCCAACCAAGGGCGGGAAGATCCGCGCCTTCGCGAGCATCGTCATCGATGACTGCTTCATCATCAACGACTTGAGAATCGTCGAGGGCCGCGAGGGGCAACTCTTCGTGACCATGCCTGCGCGCAAGACCCGCAACGGTCAGATGCGCGACATCGCGCATCCGCTCAACGGTGACACCCGTGAGCAGATCGAGAAGAAGGTTTTGGGCGAGTACGAGGAAGCGGTCAAGAATTTCGTCGTGCCGGATCCGGTTCACAGTGCCGCGCGCAAGCGCGACCGGCCGCCGGTCTTGGACCGCCTGGCCATGAAGCTGTTTTCCGAGGACTTCTGGGCGCCCGCAACCAGCGACGAGGAGGACGAAAAGGAGTGACGCCGGGCGGCCGTCGGCCCCCGCCCCACGCGCAGGAATCGGATATACTCGGCGCCGCGTGGGGCGTCGGCAAGCGGTAAGCCACCGGTCTTTGGAACCGGCATTCGCAGGTTCGAATCCTGCCGCCCCAGCCACTGGACGATGCTGAAGGAACACCCGCTTTTCATCTTTTCGGGGAGGGCAAACGTCCCGCTTACCGAGGCGATCTGCGGTTATCTGCAGATCGAAATGGGACGGCTGCGCCTCGGCAACTTTTCGGACGGCGAAATCTACTGTCAGATAGAAGATAACGTGCGCGGCTCGGACGTGTTCATCGTTCAACCCACCGGGAGACCGGCGAACGAATCATTGATGGAACTCCTGATCATGCTCGACGCCTTTCGGCGTGCCTCGCCCAACCGGATCTGCGTCGTGATGCCGTACATGGGCTATGGTCGCCAGGATCGCAAGGACGCGCCAAGGGTCCCAATCACCGCCAAACTGGTGGCGAACTTGATCACCACGGCGGGCGCGAACCGAATGTTGACTATCGATCTGCACGCGGCGCAGATCCAGGGATTCTTCGATATTCCGGTTGACCACCTGTACGCCGCGCCGGTCTTGATCGAGGCGATCCGTCGCAAGAATCTCGAGAGGCCCGTCCTGGTGTCGCCGGACGCCGGCGGTGTCGAGCGGGCGCGAGCGTTCGCGAAACGCCTCAAAGTAGATCTGGCGATCATGGACAAGCGACGTCCAGAGGCGAATCAGGCCGAAATCATGAACGTGATCGGTGAGGTCGCCGGTTGCGATTGCGTCATCGTGGACGACATCATCGACACTGCGGGAACGCTCGTCAACTCCGCCGAGGCTCTGATGGACAGAGGCGCTCGGTCGGTGTACGCCGCAGGAGTTCATCCAGTGCTTTCGGGACCGGCAGTCGCGCGGATCAGATCGGCCAGGATTGAAAAGGTGATGGTCACCGACACGTTGACGTTGAGCGACGAAGCGGCCAAGTCCCCCAAGATAGAACAATTGTCGTTGGCAGTTTTGCTCGGTGAGGCGATCCGCCGCATCCACGAGGGAACGTCGGTTTCCAGCTTGTTTGTCTAAATACAGGGAGTACGAGAATGAGTGAACGTGCGGATATGGTGATCACGGTGGAGAAGCGTGAAGAACTTGGCAAGGAGGCGGCCGGGCGTTATCGCCGCGGCGGGCGCATCCCGGCCGTGGTCTACGGTGGCGACAAACCATCGGTGCCGATCGCAGTCGACGAGGAATCGATCAAAGAGTTGCTCAAGCAGACGGCTGGTGAAAACACGATCTTCCTGCTCAAGCTGAAGGGCACCTCCGAGGAACGTCGCGCGATGATCAAGGAGATCCAGGCGGATCCGATTTCGGGCAGGTTCGTCCACATTGATTTCATCAGGGTGACACGCGGTCAGAAGCTTCAGGTGTCGATGCCGGTCGAACTCGTGGGTGACAGCGTGGGAGTCCGTCACGGCGGACGGGTCGATTTCGTGACTCGTGAAGTAAGTCTCGAAATCCTGCCGCGGGAGATGTTCGACAAGCTCACCATCGACATCAGCGACCTCGAGGTTGGAGAGCACGTCCGGGTAGGGGCCGTGGCGGATCAGCTGCCGCCGAGCGCCAAAATCCTCGACGACGAGAATCGGGTGGTGGTGGTGATCGAGGCGCCGCGTGCCTTAGCTCTGGAAGAGGCCGAGGTGGAAGAGGAAGAGGTCGAGGAGACGGTGATCGGCGAGACTGCCGAGCCCGAGCTGATCCGCAAGGGCAAGGGCGAGGAGGAAGGCGGGGCGTCGGAGTAGGAGCGTCACCCAGCAGACACCCGGTGAGAGGTCCGGTTCCTGCCTTTGCGGTTTGATCAGGTGAATCGGGACACCGCTAACGACTCACTCGCGACAACCGTACCCGTCTCCGTATCCGATTCCCGCGTTGGTCTTGTCGGGCATGGAGAAGGATACGGAAACGGAGACGGGCGCTCCCCTGAGTCGAGGCAAAACTACGACTCGTCGTGCGTCTCGGAAGGTTCCACCGACGCATCGCCTCGGGCTGGATGGTCGTATCTCCGATTGAAGCGATCCATCGCGCGGTCGAGGCCCTCGAAGATCGCCGTCTCGACCGCGTCCGCAGCCCGGGCGACGATCTCTGGAAGATGCTCCTGCTCGGCCTCGGTAAACGGTGAAAGCACGTATTCGGAGAGGTCACCGATCGGGCAGTCGCCCCGCACGCCGACGCGAAGGCGCGGGAAGGAGCCCCCGATCCGGTCGCAGACGTCGCGGAGTCCGTTGTGGGTCCCTGGCCCTCCAGAGGGCCGCAGCCGTAGCGAGCCCAGCGACAGGTCGATGTCGTCGACCACCACCAACATCTGTGTTGGCTCGATGTCCAGCAGGTCGAGCAGCCGGTCCACAGCGCTTCCGGTACGGTTCATGTATGTGAGGGGCTTGGCCAGCACCAGCCTCGGACCCAACGGAGCCGTGGTCACATCACTCAGCGCGCGCCGCACCCAGTCGGCGTCCGCGTGCCGCCTGGCCATCTCATCGACCACTCGAAACCCCATGTTGTGGCGGGACGCTGTGTACCGCTGGCCGGGGTTCCCGAGGCCGGTCACCAACTCGATCGAGCGCTGCGATCGCGGGTCCTCGCGGCGGGACACGGCGGCAGGACTCAGTCCTCCGGATCCTCTCTCACCGCCAGCATGGGCAGCGCACATCGTCTGAGCACGCTCTCGGCGACCGAGCCGAGAAGCAGGTGCTCGAGACCCGAGAGGCCTCGTGTCCCCATGACCACGAGGTCGTGGTTTTCGGTCGCGGCCTCGGCGACGATCGTGTCGCCGGCCCGCCCGACGGTCACCTCGACGTTGACGGTGACACCTTCGAGATGATCCTGGGCGGACTGCACCAGCGCCTCCTCCGAGCGTGTTTTGAGCCGACCGATCATCTCGTCGGGCAGCAGGTCGACCGCGTAGAACTCGGGGTACACGACCGGTTCGACGGCGTGCAGCAGGGTCACCTTCGCGGCCAGGTCTCGTGCCCACGCCGCGGCCACCTCGACCGCGGTTGTCGAATGGTCCGAGAAGTCGTGCGGGACGAGGATCCTGCGGATGCCGGCGGGAGGCACGATCGAGTCTGGTCGGACCGTCAGCACAGGCACCCGTGCGGTCCGCACCACGTGTTCGGCGACCGAACCCAAAAGCAGGTGCGTGAACCCCCTCCTGCCGTGGGTACCCATCACGATCAGCTCGCACTTCAGGTCACCGGCTGACTCCGCGATCACCTCGGAGGCGGACAGGCCGCGGACCAGATGGGTGTGGATCGGCACCTCGGTCTCGGCTGATGGAGCCTCGAGTACCTGGCGCCGCCGCTGGCCGGACGTCTCCAGCAGGAGGTCGAGCTCGTGCTGGTGTTTCTCCTCCAGATGAGGATCGTCGAGCAGCACCTGCACGTGGACGACGTGAAGCTCGGCTTCGAAGCCGCGAGCGAGGTCCAGTGCGAGTCGTTGCGCCAGCTCTGCTGCGGGCGAGAAGTCCGTCGCGACCAGAATGCGCTGGGGCGTCGTGATCATGGGAGCCTCCTGACCTTACAGTATACGATCGCAGCCGTGGTCAGGACTTGGAGTCCCCGGCGCGAATCCTGTCTGCCACCGTGTGCGCTTGAGCCTGGATGGCCTCCAGATCCACCGTCCCCAGGCGACGATTCCGCACCACGACCCTTCCACCGACCATGACGTGCCTGACGTCGGCGGCGCGGGCCGCAAACACGATGTGTGAGTAGGGGTCGTAGAGGGGTGTTGCATGTGCGCTGTCGGTGTCGATGCAGATCAGATCCGCCTGGCGACCCTCGGCGATCGTTCCGACGGAGTCGTCGATCCCCAGCACCCGAGCGCCGTCCACCGTCGCCATCTCCAAGACTTTGCGCGCCGGCAGAGTTGTCGGGTCGCCGGCCGTGCCCTTGTGAACCAGGGCCGTCAGCTGCATGTCGCGCAGCAGATCGAGAGTGTTGTTCGAAGCGGCGCCGTCGGTGCCGAGGCCGAGCTTGACGCCGCGCTCGACCAACGACGGTACTGGAGCCACGCCGGAAGCCAGCTTCAGATTGCTGACGATGTTGTGCGAGACACCAACCTCGAACTCGGCGAGGAGGTCGATATCCTCCGGTGACAGGTGCACGCAGTGGGCAGCGATCGTGCGTTCCGAAAGAACGCCCAGATCGGCCAGGTAGGTTACCGGAGAGACGCCCTTTTCCTGCAGCAACTTCTCGACCTCCCACCGGGTTTCGGAGAGGTGGATCTGGAAGGGTACGCCGTACTCCTCGGCCAGTTCGGCCTCGGCCACGAGGTTCTTGGCGCTCACCGTGTACGGCGCGTGTGCGGCGATGGATGGCGTGATGAGTGGGTGATCCTGGAACTGTTCGATCAGCTCACGCTGCTTCTCCATCATCTCCTCGGGGGTGTTGCAGCGAGGGGTCGGGAAGTCGATCAACGACTCGGCAACGACGCCCCGCATCCCGATCTCGGCGAGAACCGAGGCCACCTCGTCGCCGAAAAAGTACATGTCGGTCGTAGTCGTCACCCCGGCCAACAGCTGCTCGGCGGCGGCGAGTTGGGTCCCGAGCCTGACTGTGTCGCGGTTCATGTGGGCTTTCTCGGCCGGCCAGATGTGGTGTTCCAGCCAGTCCTGGAGCGGGAGATCGTCGGCCAGTCCCCGCAGCAGAGTCATCGCGAGGTGGGAATGAGTGTTCACAAGACCCGGCAGGATCACGCAGTTGGTGGCCGTCACTACGTCGCCGGTGGGCGCCATTTCGAGTAACTCTTCCGCCGGACCGACGGCCGCGATGCATCCATCGGCAACCGCCACCGCTCCGTTGGAGAGGGGAGCGCTTCCGGGCTCCATCGTCAACACCGTGCCCCCCAGCACGATCTTCTCCCATGACGCTACGACGCTCATGATGTCACTCCTCGCGAGGTCCTACGATCGACGTATTGTACCCGGGAAACGCGTCAGAATCGGATGCTGGTTGCCCGTGTGGAAGAGACGACCTCCGGAGCAACACCCGCGGAGACGCGTGCTCGACCCGAGTTGATGAACATGCTGGTCTGGGGCTACTCCTCCCAGCCTTCTTTGATCCGCCTGAGCCGGCGGCGTTCCCCCTTCTTCGGAGCTCCCATTCCCGGAGTGCGGCGAGGTGGGGAGGAGAGCCGCTGGAGCCGCCTCAGCTCGAGCTCCTCGCGGGATGGTGGCGGCGTGTGGTCAATGTACAACTCGCGCGCGCGAGACCGCGGCACGTGGGTCGACTCGATGTCCGTGATCTCCACTGTCCGCCGTGAACCGCCGGGAAGAGAGATTCTGATCTCGTCTCCGGGCCGGACCAGACGGTGAGGTTTTCCTCGGTGGCCGTTGACCTCGACTCGTCCTCGCTTGCACGCCTGCTGGGCCTGAGCGCGCGTCTTGAACAGGCAGGCGACGTCGAGCCAGACGTCGAGGCGGACCGTCCCCTGATCGCTCATGGATACGAGTTTCGCCCTCGGGGAACTTTCGGTCAAGGGACGGACGTGGGCGATCGGCGGCTTTTCACTCGCGTCCCGCGGTGGACATCCGGCGAGAACGGAGGGTCAGCCCTCCGGCAAATCCAGGGCGGCGCGGCCCATTGCGTAGTAGATGAACCCCTGTTCGCGCATCCGCACAGGATCGTACACGTTGCGGAGGTCCACCACGACCGGCCGCCGTAACAGCTTCTTGATTCGATCCAGGTCAAGCGACCGGAACTGGTTCCACTCGGTGAGCAGAACCAGTACGTCAGCGCCGTCTGCGGCGTCGTAGGAGCTGTCGCAGTACACGACATCCTTCGGCAGGATGGACCTCGCGTTGTCCATCGAGACCGGGTCATATGCACGAACCGTGGCGCCCTCGACGACCAACCGGTCCACGAGTGGGATGGCCGCGGACTCGCGCATGTCGTCCGTCTCGGGCTTGAACGACAAACCCAGAATCGCGGTGGTCTTGCCGGATACCTCGCCGTCCAGGGCTGCCACCACCTTGTCGACCGCGCGTTGTTTCACTCGTTCGTTGACCGAGATCACGGTCTCGACGACTTCGAATGGGCGGTCGGCTTCGCGCGCGATCTCCGCGAGTGCCTGGGTGTCCTTGGGAAAACAGGAGCCGCCGTAGCCCGGGCCTGGATGGAGGAACTTGGGCCCGATTCGACGGTCGAGGCCCATACCCCTGGCCACGTGGTGGACGTCGGCGCCGAGGCGTTCGCACAGTTCGGACACCTCGTTGATGAATGTGATCTTGGTGGCGAGGAATGCGTTGGAGGCGTACTTGATGAGCTCGGACGACTCGACGTTTGTGACAACGAACGGGGTCTCGATCAGAAACAGGGGCGAGTAGATGTCCCTCATGATCGCGACCGCCTGCGCATCGCGGGCCCCGATCACTACCCGGTCAGGGCGCATGAAGTCCTCGATCGCCGAACCCTCGCGCAGGAACTCCGGATTTGACACCACCGAGAACGGGTGGGATCCGTCGGTGCGCTCGGAGAGGATCCGCTCGATCAGCTGTCCGGTCCCGATCGGCACGGTCGACTTGGTCACCACGACCTTGTACCCGTTCAAGTTGTCGGCGATCGCCTCCGCCACCTGCATGACGTAGGAGAGGTCCGCCGAACCGTCCTCCTTGGGCGGGGTGCCGACCGCGATGAAGATGGCGAGCGCCCGCTGGACCGTGGTTGCCAGATCGGTCGTGAAGTGCAGGCGGTCTGCGGCAGCATTCTTCGCGACCAGCGTGTCGAGCCCGGGTTCGTAGATCGGGATGTCGCCGTTCAGGAGCATATCGATCTTGGTGTGGTCATTGTCGACACACGTGACGTTCATTCCGAGGTCGGCCAGGCACGCCCCTGTGACCAGCCCGACATATCCGGTGCCGACGACGCAGATGTGCATTCAGTCCTCCGGCGCTTCCATGGGCCGCGTCATGGTATCAGAGAGCGGCGGCCACGGCGGTTGGCGCTCCAATCGGGGGATCGTGGGGGCCTACCCGTGCGGGTTTCGAGACACCGAGGCGACTGGTTCGAACCGTCCAGGGCGTGATGTGGTTTCGACGTCGAATCTGAACTCCGAACGCTCTACAATCTCCCCATGCTGTTCCCCATCCGGGATTCGATAAGGTCACGGATCTTCCCGATCGTGAACACCGCCATCATCGTGGTGTGCGGTGTCGCGTTCGCGTACCAGTTCACCCTGGGCCAGGAAGTTGAGAAGTTGTTCCAGGCGGCCGCCTTCATTCCCGCCAGGCTGTTCGACTCGGTTCCCCCGGCAGCGATGCCGGTTCCGGACTACGGGTTGATCGGCAACCTGGCCACCATGGTGGCGTCCATGTTCATGCACGGCGGATGGTTTCACATCATCGGCAATATGTGGTTTCTGTACGTATTCGGGGACAACGTGGAGGGCGCTCTCGGGCACTTCCGCTACCTTCTGTTCTACCTCGGGGGGGGAATCGTCGCATCGCTGTCACACGCCGCGGTCGAGGCATCGTCGGTGGTGCCGACCGTGGGCGCGTCCGGGGCAATCGCGGCAGTGCTCGGTGCGTACCTCGTGTGGTTCCCACATGCCCGCGTGCGCAGCCTGGTTTTCCTGGGCTTCTTCATCACGATGACCGAGATACCTTCAGTCGTGTTCCTCGGGTTCTGGTTCCTTCTGCAGTTCTTTCAGGGTACCCTGTCGGTCGCCGCGAGCGGCCAGGCCGGTGGTGTCGCGTGGTTTGCCCATATCGGAGGATTCCTCTTCGGCCTGGTGGTTGCGTGGATCACGAGGAAGACGGGCCGGGCCGAACCGGCCAGTCCGCAGTATCGTGTCTGGTACCACAACTGATATTCGGCAGGGGTGATCGATGGCCGTTCCGTTGCTCGATCTCAAGCGTCAGTACCGTCCATTGCGGGAACAGATCCGTGCTGTGATCGACCGCGTGTGTGACGATCAATTCTTTATCCTCGGGCCCGAGGTCGAGGCGTTCGAGGCCGAGGCCTCGGACGTCCTCGAGGTGAACCATGCCGTCGGCTGCAGCTCGGGGACCGATGCACTGCTGCTGGCACTGCTGGCACTCGACGTCGGCCCGGGCGACGAGGTCGTGGTTCCGACCTTCACGTTCTTCGCGACCGCCGGGGTTGTCACGCGACTCGGCGCGCGACCGGTATTCGTGGATGTCGACCCGACCGACTACTGCATGGATCCGGCCCAGGTCGCTCCCGCGATCACGGCTCGGACGAAGGCGGTAATTCCGGTGCACCTCTTTGGCCAGGCGGCCGACCTGGAAGCGATCGAGAGGGCGGCGAACGGGGTGGTGGTGATCGAGGATTGCGCGCAGGCGTGGGGTGCCAGCTTGGCCGGCCGCCAGGTGGGGGGGATCGGCGCCCTCGGGGCGTTTTCGTTTTTCCCGACGAAGAACCTGGGGTGCTTCGGCGACGGCGGACTCGTGACCACGGACGATCCGCACATGGCGGCACTCCTGAAGGAAATGCGAATGCATGGGCAGTCTGGCCCGTACCTGCACCCGCGGGTTGGCGGGAACTTCCGTCTCGACGCGCTCCAGGCCGCGGTGCTCAGGGTCAAATTGCCCCACGCTGCGGCCTGGGTGGACGGCCGCCGTGCAAACGCCGAGAGGTACCGGCGACTGTTCACGGCTGCGGGTCTCGAGGATCGGGTCGAGCTGCCCGTAGCCGTCGCGGGCCGCGGCCACACCTACAATCAGTTCGTTGTCCGGGTGCAGCGGCGCGATGAGTTGCTGAGCCACCTCCGAGAAAACGGTATCGGGGCGTCGGTCTACTACCCATTGTCGCTTCATCTCCAGCCCTGTTTCGCATCGCTCGAGTATCGCGAAGGTCAGTTTCCGAATGCCGAACGGGCGAGCCGAGAGGTGCTTGCGCTGCCGATCTTCCCGGAGCTCACCGAGGAGGAGCAGGCCGAGGTCGTCAGTACCATCGCCGGGTTCTTCGCAACCGCGTGATCGAGGACGTCGGATGCCGTTCTCGACACTCGCTCAGCAACACGCCGGTCCGGAGTTGCCGGACGAGCCATCTCGATGCGGGTACTGATCGTCACCAGCCGGTTTCCGTTGCCGCCGTGGCGCGGGAACCAGGTTCGCACGGTGGAGTGGTTACGGGCGCTCGATCGAGCGGAGCGCGGGCTGGTGTGTCTCGCCCCTCCGAGTCAAGCCGGGGGCTCAGAGCTGGCGGAGCTCACGGAGCGGGTATGGTCCTATCGGATCCCGCCGCCGCTGTCGTTGCCGCGTATCGTCGCCGCGGTAGCTGCCGGTCGTCCGGCACAGGAAGGTCTCTACGCGGCCAGGTCGGCCCGACGGGTCGTCTCAGAGGCTGCACGGAGCTTCCGGCCAGAGGTGGTCGTGGTGCAAATGGTTCGCTGCGCGTGGGCGCTGGAACCCGTGTTGTCCGTGGTCCCGAGAGCGGCCGTGGTGTTCGATGCGATCGATGCGATGAGCCTTCACTTCGAGCGGGCGGCGGGAAGCGTCGCGCCCCCATTACGGCCGCTGTACCGGGCCGAGGCAGAACGCTGCCGCCGGCGGGAGGGCGAGCTGGCGGTGCGTGCCCATCGGGTGACAGCGGTGTGCGAGCGTGACCTCGCGGCGTTGTCGGCACCGGCGGATCGAGGTCGGGTCGTGCCGGTGTCCGGTCCCACCCTCGAGCGATCCAGTCCGGATCCGACACGACCGACGATCCTGCTGTCCGGGAATCTGGGTTACCGACCGACGGTGGCGGGCGCACGGTGGTTTGCGGAACATGTCTGGCCGCTGCTCGTGCGGCGAGTTCCGGGCGTGCGATGGTTGCTCGTGGGTGCGAGGCCGAACCGGGCGGTGAGGCGGCTCGCACGGTCGCCCGGAATCGAATTGCACGCGGACGTAGGCGATCTGGCACCGTACCTCGCGCAGACGACAGCCGCTATCGCGCCACTTTCGACCGGATCCGGGATCCCGATGAAGGTCCTCGAGGCGTGGGCCGCGGGAGTGCCGGTTGTTGCCGATCAATGGGCGGCATCAGGGCTCGACGGAGACGGAGCAGCGGCGGTCGTGGCGGCGTCCACCCGGGACGAGTGGGTGACCGCTCTCGAGCGTCTTCTGGTCGATCCCGACGCCGCTGCTTCCGTCGGAGATCGTGGCCGCGAGGTGTGGGCGGCGCGATACCGATTCGATCGGATCGCCGAGGCCGTGCGCGGCGTGGTGTCCGAGGCAGCCGGGTCGGTCAACTCGAGCTGAGCGGCCGTCACCTGATCGTGCCGGCAACTCCCTTGGCACATCGCTCAGATCAGCCCGGCGTTTGACTCGATCCGTCAGGCAGTTGCTGTTTCGGATACGGAGACGGAAACGGATACGGAGACGGAACGCGCCGATCTCACTCGAACATCTCCAGGATGTTCACGTCGCCCTTGCCCTCACGTACGAGCATCGGTTCCCCGTCGCTCAGGTCCACGACGGTCGACGGAATCGGCAGCAACAGTCCACCGTCCAGCACGAGGTCGATCTGGCCTGAGTAGCGCTCTTCGATCTCGACCGGGTCGTTGACGAAGTCGTCGTCCGGATTCCGGATCGAGGTCGTGAGCAACGGCTCGTCCAACTCGGCGAGCAAGGCCTGGACCACGCCGTGATCCGGCATCCGGATGCCGATCGTTCGTCGTTTGCGGAGCATGATCTTCGGTACTTCCGGTGTGGCCTCGAAGATGAATGTGTAAGGCCCCGGCAACACTCTCTTGAGCACTCGGAACGTGGGAGTCGAGACGCCGCGCGCGTAGCGGCCGATGGTCGGCATGTCCGAGACCAGGATGGACAGCGGCTTCTTGGCGTCCATCTTCTTGAGGTCGTAGACGCGGCGGATAGCGTCCTGGTGGGTGATCCCGCAGGTTAGACCGTAGACGGTGTCGGTGGGGATCACCACCAGTTTCCCGGCGCGAAGTTGGTCCACCGCTCGGGCGATCAGCCAGGGTTCCGGTTCGGTCGGATCGATCTCGACGATCACTGCGGTGTCCTCCTCTTGCCGGGCCCTCGCTCGCAGGTCGTGCCGAGCGACCGGAACCCGAAAGGATCGATTGGCGCCGGGTCGGCGTCCCGGCTGATTCGAAGATAGTAGCTCATGCCGACGCCATGTGAGCAACGGCGGGGCGTCGAGAGGGTCCGCCGGTACACCGGGCCCTGGTGAAGCGAGGTCCCCGTCCGAAACCGTTGGGAAGGAACGGTCTGGGTTGCGAGATAGAGAAACCGTATCGCCCCATCACAGGCTGGATCCCGCTGATCATCTGCATTGCCCTGCTGGTCGCCGGCCCCTGGCTCATCATTGTCGGCATCGTCGGCCTCGGACAGTACGGTGAGGGCCATCCGCTGCTCCAACTGGTTGGTGGGACCGTGCTCCTCGTGATCGGTGTCATCTGCCTGTTCGGCTTCATGGCGATCGCCCCGAATCAGGCCCGCGTGCTGCTGCTGTTCGGGACCTACAAGGGGTCGGCACTGGAGTCCGGCTTCTTCTGGGTCAACCCGTTCTTCACCAAGAAGAAGATCTCGCTGCGCATCCGCAACTTCGAGACCGGATCGGTCCACACGCCGGAGCAGAAGACTGCCGAGGGCAAGGTGATACAGAAGGCCAGCCGCAGCCATGGCCGGCCGTCCAAGGTCAACGACCGCGACGGCAACCCGATCGAGATCTCGGCGGTCGTGGTCTGGCGCGTCGTGAACACGGCCGAGGCGCTATTCGAGGTCGACGATTACGAGGACTTCGTAGCGGTCCAGAGCGAAGCCGCGCTGCGCAACCTCGCCAGTCGCCACCCCTACGACAGCGAGGACCACGAGCTGAGCCTGCGCGGAAGCACTGCGGAGATCTGCGATCAGCTCGAACATGACATTCAGGATCGACTGGACAAGGCCGGAGTCGAGGTGATCGAGGCGCGCATCAGCCACCTGGCGTACTCGCCGGAGATTGCCGCGGCGATGCTGCAGCGCCAGCAGGCGCAGGCAGTGGTCGCGGCACGAACCAAGATCGTCGAGGGAGCGGTGGGGATGGTCCAGATGGCGCTCGATCGCCTGGCCAAGGAAGACATCGTCGAACTCGACGACGAACGGCGCGCGGCCATGGTGTCCAACCTGCTCGTCGTGCTGTGCAGTGATCGGCATACCCAGCCCGTCGTCAACACCGGCACCCTCTACACATGAGCCGGCGTGAGGCGTTCCTGCTGCGAATCGATCCCAAGGTGCTCGACGCCGTGAGGCGCTGGGCCAGGGATGACCTGCGCAGCGTCAACGCCCAGATCGAGTTCCTGCTGCGGCGGGCGTTGAAGGAGGAGGGCAGGGCACCGAAGGGCGGCAGCAGGGAGAAGGGGTAGTCAGGGTTCTTCTCGCTGCCGGTTGGTCGCGAGAATGGGTTAGTCCCGACGATCGAGGATCGAGTACACCGCCGGGACGACGAGCAAGGTCAAGGCCGTCGACGCGATCAAACCGCCGATCACGGTGAGCGCCATCGGTGTGCGAAGCTCGGCCCCCTCGCCGAGACCCAGGGCCATCGGCAGAAGGCCCATCACGGTCGTGGCCGTGGTCATCAGTATCGGTCGGAGGCGCACGCTGCCGGCCTGTCTGAGCGCCTCCAGCTTCGCCATGCCCGAGCGGCGCAACTGGTTGGCGTAGTCCACCAAAACGATGGCGTCGTTGACGACGATCCCGGCGAGGAGCACGAAACCGATGAGGGAAACCACGCTCACCGTCACGCCGAACAGCCACATCGTGAAGAGTACGCCGATGACCGCGAACGGCACCGAGAACAGGATCACGAACGGGTGCAGCAGGCTCTCGAACTGCGAGGCCATGACCAGGTAGACCATGAACACCGCGAGGCCGATGGCGAGCTTCATGGAGCCGAACGAGGTCTCCATCTCCTGTTCCTGACCGCCCAGCCGCCAGTCGTATCCGGTGGGCCACGCCATGCTGCCGAGGGCACGTTTGATGTCTTCCGACACGGATCCGAGGTCGCGGCCGTCGAGATTGCCCGTGATGCGGGCCACCCGCGTGCCGTCGGCACGGCGGATTTCGGCCGGACCTTCCACCACGACGACGTCGGCGACCGCCGATAGGGGGATCGCCGTTCCTTGGAGGATGATCACCGTGAGATCGGAGAGGTCGCGGGCCGAGTCGCGAAACTTCTCGTCGGCACGCACGCGAATCTCTATGGTTCTGTCCGAGCGGGTGATGTCGGTCGCGATCTCGCCCTGCACCATGGCGCGTAACATGTCCGACACCTGGGCCACCGTCAGGCCGTAGGCGGCGAGCCGGTCACGATCCAAGCGCACCTGGAGCTCGGGATGCCCGCCCTCGGTGGACGACCTGACATCGACCAGACCCGGGATGTCGCGCAACTTACGCACCGCCTCGATCGCGAGACGGTCCAGGAGTTCTATGCTGAAGCCCTGGATCTCGACCTCGACGGCGGTCCGGAAGCTGAAGTACGACGGCCTTCCGAAGTGGGCGGTGATGGCGGGCCCAACCGGGCCCTGGGAGGGATCCGGGTTGTGAGCCATGCGGCTGTTGTCGCGATCCACGGCCTCGCGAATCACGACCATGGCCTCCTCTTCCCTCGCGGCCGACACCGGGGGTATGAGGGTCACGGTGAGCTGGCCGACGTACTCGCGGGTCTCACCGGCCGACCCCCCTTGCTGGTTCGACGTGCCGGCAATGGTGTAAATGGTGCGGGCACCTTCGATCTGCTCCGCCGCATGGCCCAGCTCGAACAGTCGTCGGTCGGTGACCTCGAGCCGGGTGCCGGGCGGGAGCTCGACGTTGGCGAAGAACTCACCCTGGATGAGTTCTGGGACGAGCTCCGAGCCGAGACCGCGGTACAGCACCAGACTCCCCGCGAGCAGAATGAGGGTGATCGCGAGGGTCGCGAGGGGCCGACGGAGGACCGCGGCCACGGCGAACGAGTACGAGTCGGCGATGGCGGCGAGCACGCGGTCAAACAGATCGAGAAACGGACGAATGACGACCACCGCGACACTGGAGATGGCCTTGAGGACGGATCCGGTCCCCTTCGCCATGGCCGCAGTGACAGAGAATGCGAGCCCGCCCAACCGTGCACCGAGGGATGTCCGCGCGCCGGGAGTCTCGGCGACAGAGGTATCCTCTCGGCGGAGCTGACGGGAGGCGAGCATGGGGATCAGGGTCAGAGCTACCGCCAGCGACACGACCAGCGAAAAGGTGACGGTCAGGGCCTGATCGCGGAAGAGCTGCGCTGCGACGCCCTCCACGAAAACGATGGGCACGAAGACGCAGATCGTGGTGAGGGTGGACGCGGTGATCGCCCGACCGACCTCCGAGGTTCCGACGCGTGCCGCCTCCACCTCGTCGAGTCCTTCGTCGCGTTTTCGCTGGACGGACTCGAGCACGACGATGGCGTTGTCCACTAGCAGCCCGATGCCGAGCGTCAGGCCACCGAGAGACATGATATTCAGGGTAATGCCAGCGACGTACATCAGGAAGAAGGTCGCGACCACCGACACCGGGATCGAGACGCTGATGATCAGGGTCTTCTTGACCGAGCGCAGGAAGAAGAACAGCACGATCACGGCGAGGCAACCGCCGTAAAGCGCGGTCTCGAGGACCTCACGCACTGAGCTCCGGATGTAACGCGCCTGGTCGGTGATGATCGCCAGCTCGAGATTCGGGTTGATTCGGGCGAGATCGTCCCCGAGGCTCTCGAGCCGTTCGGTCACCGCGTTGGAGACGGTGACCGTGTTGGTGCCACCCTCTTTGTACACCGCGAGCTCGACCGATTCGGCGCCATCGATGCGGGTGATGATCTCCCGCTCGCGGTGGCCGGTGTAGACCCGGGCCACGTCCTCCAGCCGAATGATCGCGTCCGCGATGCGGTGGATCACGATCGACCGCATGTCCTCCGCCCGCACGTACTCGTTGATCGTGCGCACCAGGTACTCGGTCTGGCCATCGCGGAGGGTCCCGCCGGTGAGATTGACGTTTTCGGCGGCGAGGCGAGACACGACCTGGCCGATGGTGAGCCCGAGACCGGCGAGCCGACGTTCGTCGATGTCGACCTGGATCTCCTCCTCGAGCCCACCCGAGACCACCACCGCGGCGACTCCCTCGAGACGCTCGAGGGACCGCTTGAGCCGCTCCTCGGCGATGAAGCGCATCCTGCCGAGATCCGGTCCGCCGTAGAGTCCAATCCGCATGATCGGATCGAGCGAGGGGTCGTAACGGAGCAGAACCGGTTGCTCGGAGTCGGCCGGGAGGTTGACGCGATCGAGGCGCTCGCGGACGTCGAGGGCGGCGAAGTCCATGTTGGTGCCCCAGGTGAACTCCAGCGTCACCTCAGAGATGTCGGCGCGCGACGAGGAGCTCACGCGGACCACGTTGTTGACCACACCGACCGCGTTCTCCACCGGCCGGGTGAGCAACGATTCCACCTCCACGGGTGCGGTCCCCTCGAACTCGGTGCGGACCGTCAGCGATGGATAGGTGATGTCCGGCAGCAGGTTGACCGCAAGATTGCGGAAGGCCACGACGCCGAACACGACAGCTGCAACGGCCAAGATGAAGACCGTCACCGGTCGCCTGATCGCGAAGTCGACGATCTTCATTCGTCTCCGCGGATACGGTGGACGATCTCGTCGATCCGTTCGTCGGACATCCCGAAGGAGCGCATGCGCTGCTTGATCTGCTCGAGATCCTCGGGCGACGCGTCGCGGATCCGCTGCTCCATGAAGGGTGGGATATCGCCACCGGGCGCCGCACCTCCAGCCGGACCTCCAGCGTGCCTCACCTGCTGCAAGCGCTGTTCGATCTCATCTTCAGACATGCCGTGCTCGCGCATCCGCGTGCGCATCTCCTCGATGCGCGAAGCGTCGGGAGCGCCAGCGGAGCCTCGAGCGACCGCCTCATCCCCGAGGACAGTCACCGGAGTGCCGTCGGCCAGACCTTCCTGGCCGAGAACGACGACCTGCTCACCCTCTGCCAGACCTTCGATGACCTCGACCTCGTCCTCCTCGCGAACGCCGAGCCGGACCTCTCGGCGCGCCGCCAGGTCGCCTTCCCGCACGAAGACGGTGTCACCGATGGAGTCGAGCACGAGTGCGGTGCGCGGAACCACGAGAGCCGCGTCCTTGGTGGCCGTCTGCAGGTAGACGCTGGCGAACATGCCGGGTCGCAGCTTGCGACGGCCGTCGACCTCGAGTGTGACCGTCACCGTGCCGGTGGAGGCATCAACGGTAGGTCGGATTCGCTGGACCCGGGCAGAGAAGGCCTCGCCCGGAAAGGCTTCCACATGGATCCGTGCGGGTTGGCCGACGTGAAGCCGCGGGAGGTCCTTTTCCGGGATTTCGATGGGGCACAGCAGGGGTGTGAAGTCGGAGATCCGGAACAGCGCGGTCCCCGGCGTGACGTGCTGTGCGAGTCGGATGTAACGGGTCACCACGAGGGCGTCGAACGGGGCGCGAATCTCGGTGTAGGCGAGTTGGATGGTGGCCGCGTCGAGCTGTGCCTCGGCCGACTGCAGTGCCGAGACAGCGGCGTCGTACGCTTCCTGGCTCACCAGCCCACTGTCGTGGCTCGTTGTGGCGCGTCCATAGGCGAGCCTGGCCTCATCGCGGGACACGGTGGCGATGGCCACCTGGTTTCGGGCTTCGCGGTCATCGATGCGTGCCAGGAGCTGGTCCTTTCGCAGGGTGTCGCCCTCTTCGACGAGGAGCTCCGTGATCGGTCCGGTGGTGCGCGCCACCAGGTCGACCTCGTTCTCGGCTTCGAGGGTCCCGTTCGTCTGGAGGTACTCCGAGATCGAGCGGCGGACGACCTGCTGGATCTGTACCGGAACCGCGGCGGTGTTCTGTTGGTGCGAGGAGCCATCAGGCATTCCATCGCCATGGCCGCCGGCGTGCGTGCCGGCCGAGTCTGTTTCGGAGCCACAGCCGGCGATCGAGAGCAGCAGCGCCAACGCGCCGACCCAGGTCCGACACCGGATGGCCCGCATTGTCTTCATCCTCGTGATCATGCGCGTCTTTCGTTGAGTCCGCAGTGTGCTCGGAGCGTTCGAGTCCGTTGACACGCTGCGGTCGGGGATTCTATGAGAACCGGGTTCATTGCACCACCTGGGCAGCCACCCGGTGTGCGAAGA
This sequence comes from Candidatus Sulfomarinibacteraceae bacterium, assembly GCA_041552055.1. Taxonomy (GTDB): domain Bacteria; phylum Acidobacteriota; class Thermoanaerobaculia; order Thermoanaerobaculales; family Sulfomarinibacteraceae; genus JBFELO01. The sequence goes on from JBFELO010000024.1 coordinate 27,111, forward strand.
CCTTCAGATCGTCGACCAGCGAGTACAGCACCGGTATCACCATCACTGTCAGAACGGTCGATGTCGCGAGGCCACCGAGGATCACCAGGCCGACCGGTGCCCAGAAGGCGGCGCGCCCTTCGACCGCGCCGAAGATCTGCGGCAGGAAGAACGGTGCGACCATCGGCGACAGGCCTAGGATCGTTGTCATGGCGGTCATCACGATCGGCCGCAGGCGGTGGCGGCCGCCGAGCACGATCGCCTCGTCTCGCTCGAGCCCGGAGCCCCTGAGGCGGTTGATGTGGTGGACGAGCACGATCGCATTGTTGACCACGATGCCTGCGAGGATGATCAGCCCGAGATCTGCCGTCGAGGATCGAGGCTGGCCGGCGAGCTTCATGACGATGCCCACGCCGATGAAGGCAAACGGAACCGAGAACATGATGGTAAACGGCTGGGCGAAGCTCTCGAACAGGGCTGCCATGACCATGTAGACCAGCACCACGGCGAACAGCAGCATGAACGCGGCTTCCGAGGCATCCTCGCCGCTCGATCGCCAGTCCTCGCTCTCGATGGCCTCGTAGCCCGCAGGGAGGTCGAGCTCCTCCACCGCCTTTCGGGCCATGCGTTCGGCCGCGAACGACGGCGTCCCGCTGGCGGTGTCCGCCGTGATGGTGAGCACCGCTCGCCGGTCCCTCCGCTCGATGGCGCGAGCGCCGGGTGCAGCCTCGAAGTCGGCAACGGCGCCAATCGCGACTCGATCGTGTCCGAAGGTCAGCGGGATCGTCTTGAGGTCATCGAGGGTCTGCCGATCGGACTCGCGGTGCTGGACCACCACGTCGAGTTCACGGTCGCCGGCTTCGAAGTAGGCGATCGGGCGGGACGACAGGGCAGATGACACGCTCATTCCCACCGCGTGGGACGAGAGACCGGCCTGGAGCGTGCGTTCGCGGTCGGGTCGTACCAGGATCTCCTCGTCGCCGCTCTCGAGAGACGAATCCACGTTGGTCAGACCCGGGACCGCCGCCAGGGTCGCGATCACCCGTTGGGAGATCGCCTCGAGGATCTCCGTGCGATCACCTGCCAGCTGAAGCTCGATATTTGAGCCGGTCGAGCTGTGTCTACCGCGCATGGATCGTGACACGTTGAACGTCACTCCCGGCCGTATGGGCAGCAGTTGCGCCACGCGGTCACGGATCTCTCCGCTGTCCTTGGTGCCACGGGTCTCGTCGGTGAGGTAGAGGTCGAACCGGTTGCTGCCGTGCCAGCCGCGCGAGCGCCCGGCCGATCGCTGGAACTCGTGGTTGATGTGGGTAATCTCGAGCTCCTCACGGCGTTCGTCGAGAATCGCGTAGACATCGTCGAAGAGTGCTCTCTTCTGGTCCACCGAGAAGGTTTTCGGCATGTCGACCTGGATCCAGAGTTGGCGCTCGTAGGAGGGTACTGACATGGACCGCTCGATTTTCTGGTACAACCCCCACGACCACCACAGCACGAGTACGATCAGCGACGCGAACGCGAGTCGATGGCGGAGCATGAACCGGAGCGAGCGATCGTAGGCCTCGGTGACGCGGGCGAAGAGGGGAAATGAACGCGTCGTCTCACCACCCTGAATCCGTGCCGCGACCATGGGAACAACGGTGATGGCGACGATGAACGACGCGGCCATGACCACCACCACCGTCATGCCGATGTTCTTCATGAAGATCGCGAACCGTCCGCTGGTGGAGAGGAACACCATTGGCAGGAACACGCACATGGTGGTGACGGTCGACGCGAAGATGGGCGTCACGACCTCCGAGGCGCCGCGAAGAGTGGCGGTCCAACCATCCTCGCCGAGCTCGTGGTGGTGCCGGAATATGGACTCGATGACCACGATGGAGTTGTCCACCAGCATCCCCACGGCGAGCATCAAACCCATGAGGGTCATGATGTTGAGGGTGAGGTCGGTCAGACCGGCCTGCCGGGACAGGTACATGATCGCGAAGGTCACCACGAGCGACACCGGAATCGCGATCGCCACCAGCAGGGTCGTGCGGACCCTTCTCAGAAACAGGAACATGAAGATGATCGCGAGGGCACCGCCGAGCAGTCCCGTGTTTCGCAACGCCGACAACCCCTGCCGCACGTCCTCCGAGTCGTCGCGATAGATGTTGACGTCGAGGCCCTCGGCCTCGGGCAGGACCCGGATCTGGTCGAGCTCCGCCCTGACGTGGTCGATCATGTCGAGCAGATTGGCGGTCGACGCCTTGTAGATGCGCACCCCCAGCGCCTCGGAGCCGTTGAGGTACTCGAACTCGTCACGTTCGGGGTAGGCGAAGGAGACGTCTGCGACGTCACGGAGCCGTAGTCCTTGATCACCCAGGGGCAGGTTCCTGAAGTCGTCGAGGCTCCTCAGGCGTCCGTCCACCTGGACGAGGAAGCTCCTCGATCCTTCGCGAACGGTGCCAACCGTGCGCATCACGTGATTGGCTCTCAGCACCGACGACACGTCACGCACGTCGACGCCGTGCTTGGCGAGCCGCTCCGCCACCAGGTTGACCTGCAGCTCGCGGATCTCGTCTCCCCGGACCTGGACGTCGGCCACGCCCTCGAGACGCATCAGGCGGCGGACCACGATGTCTTCGACGAAACGGTACAGGCGGTCGCGTTCCCAGGGCGCGCTCAGATTGAAACGGAAAACCGGTCGGCTCGACGTCTGATGGCTACGGATTCGCACCCGCTCCAGATCGTCGGGCAGCAGACCACGGACGCGATCGACCCGGTCGCGCACGTCGACCGCGGCCAGATCCATATCGGTGCCCGGCGCGAAGCCCACGTAGACGGAGCCGCTCTGGGCGGTCGCGACTGCGGTCAGCGTCTCGATGCCGGGAATGGTGCCGAGGCTGTCCTCGAGCGGCCGCACGATGAGACGTTCGGTCTCGGCCGGCGAGGACGACGGGTAGGGCGCCTCGACGGTGATCACCTCCCAGGTGAAGGACGGGAAAAACTCGAGCGGCAGGCGGGTCAGCGACAGCCAACCCAGGACGAGCACACCGAGTACCGCCATGGCCATGGTGACCCTTCGCTCGACGGCGAACCTCACGACCGGGTTGATGTTCATAGAAATGGTGACCCTGCCTCGCACCCGATATTACTGTGATTCATCCGCCACCGTACAAGGTTGCGCGGCGCTGACAGTTGGGGGGTTGCCGGGATGGAGGGCCTTCTCCAAGCTCAGCCCGCGGGGCAGCGTGACCAACGCGAGCAGCGCCATCACCTTGTGTCAAGCGAACGGCCGCCGGAGCGGCCGTTCAAGGGGGAAGAAAGGAGGATCCTCAGGACCCGGTCGGGCCGCCACCGAACCGTTTGCCGCCACCTCGGCGACCGGCGGAACCTCGAAACTCCAGCATCTGGTCGAGCTGTTCGGATGTCAGGACGTCGAAGGCGCGGGACATGGCGCGCGCAGTCGCGACCTCGATATCGATCTTCAGAGGCGATACCCGCTCGAGGAAGGACCGCAGCTCGATCTCGTCGAACTGTCCCGGATCGTGGCTGTCGCGGTATGCCTGGACGGCTTCGTGCAGCTGCGTGCGCAGCGGCTCGATGACCGTCAGTTCCTCATCGATGATGGCCTCGATCTGCGTCACCTGCTCCTCGGTCAAGCCGAGGGACTCGGCCATTCTCGGGAGCCTGTGCTGCAGTCTGTAGAGATCCGGACCTCCACCGAAACCGCCGTGACCACCGAATCCGCTCGGGTCGCCCCGGTGGAAACCGCCGCCCGGACCGCCCGGGCCGACCTGCGCCGGAACGGTCCCGGGGACCGCGGCAATTGCCATCATCAGTGCCGTCGTGAGAATCGAACGAACGTTCATCGGGTACCTCCTGTTGTTCTGCCGCCGGTGCGGCGTGTCGTCCGTCGCTCGGTGAAACGCCGCCACCGCCTTGAATGTTGACTGGTTTTGTGCAAGGAAACAGGCGATCACCGTAAAAAATCGTAAAGCGCCCGCGGAGACGTGGTTTGGTGGGGTAGCATCGAGCCGTGGCCAACGTGCTGATCGTCGACGACGACGTCGAGCTGTGCGAGCTCGTCACGGAGTATCTGACCCAGGAGGGGTACATCGTCGAGTGCGTCTATGACGGTGTTCGGGCGCTGGAGCATGTTGCGGCGGCAACACCCGATCTGGTCGTGCTCGACGTCATGCTGCCCGGCCTGAACGGATTCGAGGTGCTGCGCCGAATCAGGGATCGGAGCGAGATCCCGGTGATCATGCTGACCGCGCGCGGCGAGGAGGTAGACCGGGTCGTGGGACTCGAGCTTGGAGCCGACGACTACTTGCCCAAGCCGTTCAGTCCCAGAGAGCTGACGGCCAGGATGGGGGCGGTTCTCCGCCGGGTGGAGCACGCGCGCTTGGCACCCAAGATCGGTCGTGCCGAGTCGCTCGTGGTGGGCGACCTCCGCCTCGATCTGGGTGCACGCACGGTGAAGGTAAACGACAACGAGGTGCGGCTCACCGGCATCGAGTTCGGCCTGTTGGAGCAGCTCGTGCGCAACGCTGGCACAGTCGTGGACCGGGGCGATCTGTCGCGTGAAGTCCTCGGTCGGCGGGCGAGTACATTCGACCGCAGTCTCGACGTCCACCTCAGCAACCTCAGGAAGAAGCTCGGGCCGCTCGCCGACGGTGCGGAGAGGATCAAGACAGTACGCGGCGTCGGCTACATCTACGTCCGGGCGGCGGAGTGACATGAGGCGATCCCGTCCCTTTGCCGGGCTGCGACCGACCGGGTTTCGGTGTGACGGGGCGCCTGTCGTCGGCTGGACCATGGGCTGCCGATGAGATCGTTGTTTCTCAGGATCTTCCTCTGGTTCTGGGCAGCCATGGCGGTGGTGGTCGCGGTGCTCGTGGTGTCGTCGCCGTTCTTCACCCGCTCACGCCCGGGCCTCGCGCGCTGGCAGCACGATGCCGAGCAGATGTTGGCGAGACGAATGGATGCATACGCGAGTCAAGTCGCGATCGGCGAGACCGACTTCCGGGAGGACTTTCCAGGACGACATCGCCGGATGCCGCTCGATTTCTTCGTGTTCGACGCCGAGGGCCGCGAAATCCGAGACCGCGATCACGATCCGGACGTGCAAAAACTGGCGCGGCGTGCACTCGAGTCGGGTGAAGACCTGACCGAGCGATCCGGAAGCCTCCACCTCATGGCGCGCCCTGTGGTGGCCGACGACGGCTCGCGCCTGGTGGTCGCGGGGGCGATGCGGCGTCCACCACGTCCCACCGACCTGCTCGAGCCGCGCGTGCTGCTGCCGAGACTGGCCGTCTTGGGATTGATCGTGGGTCTGCTGTGCCTGTGGCTGGCACGTCACCTGAGTTCGCCGGTTGCCTCGCTGCGCAAGGCGACGCGGCTCCTGTCGGACGGCGATCTGACGGCACGGGTCGGGCCGCCGGTGGCGCGTCGTCGAGACGAGTTCGGTGACCTGGCACGCGACTTCGATGCCATGGCCGAGCGCCTGGAGGCGTTGGTGGATTCCCAGCGGCGCCTGTTGCGCGACGTCTCGCACGAGCTGCGCTCCCCGTTGGCGCGGCTCGAGGTGGCGCTCGAGCTGGCCAGGAAAAGGGCCGGTGAAGACGGTCGTCAGCCCCTGGACCGGATCGAACGCGAGGCGCGGCGTCTCAACTCGATGATCGAGCAGTTGTTGACGCTCGACCGGCTCGAGTCGGGACAGGCGCCGCCAACTCCCGAGGACGTGGATCTCGTGACGTTGATGGAGGAGATCGTGGCCGATGCCCAGTACGAGGCTCGGCGGACGGGCAGCACGGTCGCACTGAAGGCCGAGCCCGGGAGTCGGGTCATCGGCTCCCAGGGACTTCTGCGGAGCGCATTCGACAACGTGGTCCGAAATGCGGTGGCCTACACCCGGGAGGGAACCACGGTCGAGGTGAAATGCAGACTCGAAGCCGGCGAGGAGCCGGCTGCGGTGATCGAGGTCCGCGATCGTGGGCCGGGAGTCTCGGAGATGGACCTGGAACACCTGTTCGAACCCTTCTACAGGGTCGCCGAGGCTCGCGATCGGCAGAGCGGAGGGACCGGTCTCGGGTTGGCGATCACCGCCCGCGCCATTCGGCTCCACGGCGGCTCTGTCGCTGCACGCAACCGTGCCGACGGAGGCCTCGAGGTCACGATGAGGCTGCCGGTCGGCTAGCCGCAATCATCCTGTTCATTAGACTCAGGGGGAATTCCCGTCTCCGTATCCGTTCCCGTCTACGTGCCCGAAGGACGAAAAGGATTCGGAGCCCGGCGCCGGATACGGAGACGTAGACGGAGACGGGCACGGGACCAAGCCCGGGAGGACTCTGTAACCATCGATGATTCCCCCCGCTTCCGAACGCGGTCAGGATTTGGAGCACCGAGTCGGATATGGATACGGAAACGGAGACGGGTTGAACCGGCGAGGTGTACGTGTTGTTGATCGCCAGGTCGGCGTACCATGTGGTTACCACGATGAGACGTCTCTTACTGCCGTGTGCGCTGGTAGTGGCCACGGTCGGCGGCACCGCTGAACCACCCGAGCGCCCAAAGGTCGGACTGGTCCTGTCCGGTGGCGGAGCTCTCGGCATCGCCCACCTCGGCGTTCTGAAGGTGCTCGAGGAGTTGCGGGTGCCGGTCGACTGCGTGGCCGGCAACAGCATGGGAGCGGTCATCGGGGGAATCTACGCCGCCGGGTACACTCCGCGGGAGATCGAGGACATTCTCCTCGCCATCCGGTGGAGCGACCTGCTCGACGATCGGCCGGACAGACGGCGGGTTCCGTATCGCCGGAAGCAGGATGATCTCACCTTTCTGTCTCGGGTCGAGGTGGGCTTCAACCACGGTAGGTTCCAGCTGCCGTCGGCGTTGATCGAGGGGCAGAAGCTCAACTTCCTGCTCCAGGCGTTGACGATCCACACCGTCGGGTTGGAGAGCTTCGACGATCTGCCGGTCCCGTTTCGTACCGTCGCGACCGACCTCGAGACCGGTGAGGAGGTGGTCCTCGACCGCGGCGACTTGGCACACGCCATTCGGGCCAGTATGGCGATACCCGGCGTGTTCTCGCCGGTCGAAATCGACGATCGGTTGCTGGTGGACGGTGGACTGGTGAACAACCTGCCGGTCGACCAGGGGCGAGCGCTCGGTGCCGAGGTCGTGATCGCCGTCGACGTCGGCGAGCCGCTGCGCACCCGCGAGGAGTTGGAGTCACTCTCCGGCGTGACCCGTCAGGTCCTCAGAATGATGACCGAGCGAAACGTCGCCCGCCAGGTGGGCGACGCCGATCTATTGATTCACCCGGAGGTGGAGGAGTTCAGCACCAGCGACTTTCCCAAGGCCGAGAAGATGATCGCGCGCGGAGAGCAGGCGGCGCGAGGGATGGCCGACGAGTTGCAGCGGTACTCGGTGAGTGAGGAAGAATACGTCCGGTTCAAACAGCGGTTCCAGCAACGAGAGCTGGCAGAGCGGACGGTGGCGTCGATACAGGTCTCCAGTGAGTCGCGAACCGATCCAAAACTGGTCCTGCGCGAGGTGCGGACCCGGCCCGGCGATCCACTCGACCTGCACGCCATCGCGCGGGACCTGGAGCGGCTGTACGCGCTCGGCGACTACGAGCTGGTGAGCTTCTTTCTCACGCAGGAGCGGAACGGGTACGGCCTGCACATCGTGGCCAACGACAAGTCCTGGGGTCCGCACACTATGCGGTTCGGTGTCAATCTGTTCTCCGGTTCCGGAGGCTACGGCAGGTTCAACCTCCTCGCCGACTACACGATGACCCGCCTCAACACGTTGCGCGCCGAGGCCAAGTTCGCGCTCCAGATCGGCGAGGAGCCCCGCGTGTTCGCGGAGTTCTACCAGCCGTTCGATGTGTACGGTCGGTTCTTCGTTGCTCCGTACTTCGAGTACGGCGAGCGCTATGCCGGCGCCTTCAAGCCCGAGACGACGACGGGGGGCGTCGATCTCGGTCTGAGCCTCGGTCGGTACGGCGAGATTAGAGTGGGGGCCGTCCGGGGCATTGGAGACGCGGTAACGCCCGGGATCGAGGGACCAGCCGTGGATTTCGACTGGGGTGGTCTGTCGGTGCGCGCTATCGTCGATCAGATCGACGACCCCAACATTCCGCGACAGGGCTTCATCGGAAGCGTCTCGTTGCTCGCGTCCAGGGAGAGCCTCGGGTCGGACTCCGACTTCGATCGGCTGACCTGGAGTCTGCTCGCCGCCTCCTCTCGCGGCCGCCACAGCCTGGTGGGGTGGCTCAAGGGGGGATCGACACTCGGGACCGCGGCGGAGCCCTGGTGGTGGTCGAGCATCGGTGGGTTGTTCAACCTGTCGGGATACACGCCGAGATCTGCCTTCGGTCCCTACTACCACGTCGGCGTCGTGAGCTACTTCAACCGGATTGTCGACTTCGACTTCACGCTGGCCGAGGCGATCTACGGAGGTGTGTCGGCCGAAGCCGGGAACGTCTGGCCTACGAGCGACGACGTCTCCTTCGACGACCTTCGGTGGTCGGGTTCGTTGTTCCTCGCGATGGACTCCTTCTTCGGCCCGTTCTATCTCGCCTACGGTCTCGGCGACAACGGAGACGGGACGTGGTACCTGTTCCTCGGCAGGAGTTTTTGACCCGATGGCGAAGCGGTTGAGAAGTGCGGATCCTGCCCGTGCGGTCTGGCCTGGTGGAAGACGACACCGCCGAAGGCCCACTCGCGAAGACCGTTTCCGTCTCCGTATCCGATCCCCACACGGTCTTATCGGGCACGGATACGGAGACGGAGACGGAAACGGGCACTCCCCCTGATTCAAGGGATCGGGCAGGTTGAGGGTTACACGACGATGTTGACCAATCGGCCCGGGACGACCACGACTCGTTGCGGCGTCTTGCCCTCGAAAAACCGTTGCGCGTTTTCCGACTCGAGCGCGAGTTGTTCGAGGGTCGCTGCGTCGGCGTCTTTCGGTACCTGCAGCTCGGCGCGTTTCTTGCCGTTGACCTGAACCACGATCGGGATCAGCTCGTCGATGCACAGCGCCTCGTCGTGGACCGGCCACGTCGCGTGGGCGATGAGCTCGACCTCGCCGAGGCGCTGCCACAGCTCTTCGCAGATGTGCGGTGCGTACGGGGAAAGTAACCGCAGAAACGTCGTCACCGTGGCTCTGGGCAGGGTCGCACACGAGGTCGCCTCGTTGACGAAGATCATCATCTGGGCGATCGCCGTGTTCATCTGCAGCGTCTCGGTGTCCGAGGCCACCTTCTTGATGGTCTTGTGCAACGTCCGCTCGAGGTCCGGCTCGGATCCCGGCTCGGCCTCGGTCAGCTTGGTGTTCAGCTCGCCTGTCTTGTCGTCCACCACCAGGCGCCAGACCCGTTGCAGGAACCGTGCGACCCCCTCGACCCCCTTCGTCTGCCACGGCTTCTGGGCCTCGAGGGGGCCCATGAACAGCTCGTACATGCGCATCGCGTCGGCACCGTAGGAGTCGATGATCTCGTCCGGGTTCTCGACGTTGAGCTTCGACTTGGACATCTTCTCGACCTGGCAGTCGAGCACGTCGCCGGAGTCCTTGGCGGTCACTCGTCCGTCATCGTGCTCCACGACGTCGGACGGGTGATAGTACTTGCCCCGGGCATCACGGTACGAGTAGGCGAGCACCATCCCCTGGTTGAAGAGCCGCTGAAACGGCTCGGCCGTGCTCACCAGACCGCAGTCGTACAACACCTTGTGCCAGAACCGCGCGTACAGGAGGTGCAGGACCGCGTGCTCGACGCCACCGACGTACAGGTCCACCGGCATCCAGTACCGCTCAGCTTCTCGTGACCACGCCTCGGAGTCGTTGTGTGGGTCGATGAATCGAAGGTAGTACCAGCACGATCCCGCCCACTGGGGCATCGTGTTGGTCTCCCGGGTGCCGGTGCGTCCGTCGGGCAGCGTCACGCCGAGCCAGTCGCTGCCCGCCCGCGCCAGCGGTGGCCGACCGTGTTCGGTGGGGCGGTACTCGTCGATGGCAGGCAGGCCGACCGGCAGCCAGTCCTCGGGCACCGGCACCACCTCCCCGTCGTCGGTGTGGACCATGGGGAACGGCTCGCCCCAATACCGTTGACGCGAGAACAGCCAATCGCGCAGCTTGTACTGGACCCTGCGCTCGCCGCGGCCGCTCTCCTGGAGCCAATCGTTAGTTCGTTCGATCGCCTCGTCGACCTGGAGTCCATCCAGGAATCCGCTGTTGATCGCCGGTCCGTCGCCGAGATAGGCCTCGCCGTCGAAATCGGGTGGTGGCTGAACGGTGCGGATGATCGGCAGATCGTAGACCTTTGCGAAATCCCAGTCGCGCTGATCCTGCCCGGGCACGGCCATGATGGCCCCGGTACCGTAGGTCATGAGCACGTAGTCGGCGATCCAGATCGGAATCCGCGCGTCGTTGACCGGATTGACGGCGTAGCTCCCGGTAAAGACTCCCGTCTTCTCCTTGGCGAGGTCGGTGCGTGCGAGGTCGGTCTTGCCCGCGGCCTCGTCCCGGTACGCCTGGACCATGGCGCGTTGCGCCTCGGTCGTGATCTCGTCGACCAGAGGGTGCTCTGGTGCGAAGACGCAGTAGGTCGCTCCGAACAGCGTGTCCGGGCGGGTCGTGAAGACCGTGAACCCGAGGTCGCGCCCGTCGATGGGGAACACGACGTCAGCACCCTCGGACCGACCAATCCAGTTCCGCTGCATCTCTTTGAGACTCTCCGGCCAGTCCACGTCCTCGAGGTCCGAGAGCAGTCGCTCGGCGTAGTCGGTGATCTTCAGCATCCACTGCCGCATCAACCGGCGCTCGACGGGATCCCCCGTTTCAACGTAGACCCCGTCCTTGACCTCCTCGTTGGCCAGCACGGTGCCCAGAGCCGGGCACCAGTTGACGGGCACGTCGGCCATGTACGCGAGGCCCTGCTCGTGCAGCTTGAGGAAGATCCACTGGGTCCAACGATAGTAGTCCGGGCTGGCCGTACTGATTTCGCGGTCCCAGTCATAAGAAAAGCCGAGACGCTGAATCTGTCGGCGAAAGGTCGCGATGTTACGCTCGGTGATCTCGGCGGGATGGAGGCCCTCGCGGACCGCCGCCCGCTCGGCAGGCAGCCCGAACGCGTCCCATCCCATCGGATGGAGAACGTTGAACCCCTGCATCCGCTTCATCCGGGCGACGACGTCGGTCGCGGTGTAGCCCTCGGGATGACCTACGTGGAGGCCTGCGCCCGACGGGTAGGGGAACATGTCGAGTACGTAGAACTTGGGTCTTGCGCGCAGCTCGTCCTGTGAGGATGGTGTTCGGAACGTGTCGCGCTCCCGCCACACCCGCTGCCACTTGGGCTCGATGATCGAGGGATCGTAACTGTGCACGGGAACTCCAGACTCCGTATTCTGCCGTCCTCCCGGCGCGGACCGCGCCGGGTCCGCGTATTCTACGCATCCCGTCGCGGCGAGGCCAGTTTCGGCCCGCCGATCGTACCCGTCGCGTACTGCGCACGCCGTTTCCATGCGGCCGTCCGCGTCCTCTCGCCTCAGGGTGTTCGAACCACCGCCGAGACTTCGACGGCGTACGAGTGTGGCATAATCCACGCCTGTCTAGAAGGGCCCTGTCGCGATCTCGATGCTGGAATGAGAAGAACGAGTCTGAGGAGGGAACCACATGAACGACGTGATCGGCATGAAGGTGCGGGCCAAGGCGCTCGAGGACTCTTTCTTCGAGCGCGAGAACCAGGAACTGCTGAGGAAGCTGAGAGATCAGGCGGCGAGAGAGGACCAGAAAAGGACGCTCCGCGAGGCCCTCAACGTCTCGGACGACAAGGTTCTCGACGTCCTCGTGGATTTCGATATCGACACAGAGTCGATCGTGGCGTTCGGGTTGGTGCCGTTGGTCGAGGTCGCGTGGGCCGACGGCTCGATTCACGACAAGGAGCGCGAGGCCATACTGCGTGCCGCCGAAGAACGGGGCGTAACTGCCGGAAGCACCACCTACCGGCTGCTCCAGAACTGGTTGCTGCACCAACCGGATGCCAGGTTGCTCGAGGTGTGGCGGCACTACTCGAAGGAGCTGATCTCCTCGCTGGGACCCGAGTCGGGATCCCTGCTCAAGGATCGCGTGTTGGGCAACGCCAAGGCCGTGGCCGAGGCAGCCGGTGGGTTCCTGGGCCTGGGCTCGATCTCGGCGATCGAGAAGGCGGTTCTCGAGGATCTCGAGTCGACGTTCGACTAGCTCGCACGACCGAGAATTTCTCGCACCTCATCAGCGATCCATCGGAGATTTCGTTGTAGATTAGTCGCGGAGGTAGACCATGGCGAACATCTACAAAGTTGCCGTCGGTATCTTCGTCGCTCTGGTGTTGACCGCGGTGGTGGTCTACTTCTGGGCGTGCCCGGCCAAGGAACGGCCGGAATCGCTCGAAACTCCCTCGATCATGACACCGCCCCCGGAGCCGTCCCCGACTCCCAGCCTCGCCGAGCAGCTCTCGGCACGGCTGTCCGGCGTCACGCTCGCTACCAGCGACGCGGCGGTTCGAGAGTTGGTGGAAGGCGCGTCCTCACACCCGCAACTGGCGAAGTGGTTGGTGAACGAGGATCTGGTGCGGCGCTTCGTGGCATCCGTCGACAACATCGCCGAGGGCCGGAGCCCGCGGCAACATCTGGACTTCATGCAGCCGACCACCCCATTCCGGATCCTCGACAGGAGGGGGACGTTCTACATGAATCCTGCCAGCTACCACCGTTACGACCTCGCCGCACAGGTCCTTGACTCGCTGGACACGGCCGGCGCGGTGGCGTTGTACCGGGAGCTTCGTCCGCTGATCGACGAGGCGTACCGCGAGATCTCGCCGCCCGGGTCGGACTTCGAGGACAGGATGCTCGAGGCGATCGACCATCTGTTGGCGGTGGAAGCGCCGACCGGAGACATCGAGCTCGAGGAACGCACGGTGGCGACCTTTGCCTATGCGGACGAACACCTCGAGTCGTTGAGCGATGCACAGCGTCACCTGCTGCGGACGGGGCCCGACAACGTACGCAGGATACAGGAGAAGCTGCAGGAGTTCCGTGAGGCCCTGCTGCTCACGGTGTAGCGCGGGCGATCCCGACAACCAGAATGAGGCACGTTCCTGTTGCGGGTCCCGTACAGGCACTTCGGTCGGGAATATGCCCGTGCCCGTATCCGTCTCCGTATCCGAATTCTCCCGCGGTTTCCTGAGGCGAATCGGGCATGGAGACGGAGACGGATACGGATACGGGTTGACCCACTCGTGCCGCCGGAAGATGGCGTTCCTCGGGAACGGGAACAGGGAGGGAGTAGCGGCCCGCGTGAGCAGAAGAGACGTTAGGATGGTGGCATGCACGGCAGACTGCCGACCGGAAAGGTGCCGTGGGACCTGGTGGCGAAGAGCCTCGGGAGCCAACTGCCTCCCGCGGTGGTACTCGGACCCGGCGCCGGTGAGGACGCCGCGCTCGTGACGATCGGTGGCGAGTTGTGGGCGGTGGCGACCGATCCGATTTCACTGGCGGCCGCCGATGCGGGCCGGCTCGCGGTCACGGTCAACGCGAATGATGTAGCGGTGCGAGGCGCGACGCCCCGGTTCTTCCTGGTGGTGTTGATGCTCGCGCCGGACGAAGCGACCGAGGACCTCGTGGACGGGATCCTGAGCCAGGTCCGGTCGGCGTGCGATGCGATCGACGTCGCCCTGATCGGGGGCCACACCGAGGTCACGGAAGGGCTGTCGCGCAGCCTGGTGGTGGGCACCATGCTCGGCAGGGTGACCGGTCGGCCGATCACCACGGGTGGCCTGCGGCTCGGCGACCTCGTTGGATTGACGAAGTGGGTCGGACTCGAGGGGACGTCCATCCTGCTGTCCGAGTTCGGCCCTCGACTGAGGGCGGCCCACCCCGTCGACACATTCGCACGCTGCCGGGAGCTGCTCGACGGCGACTGGCTCTCGGTCATCCCCGAAGCCGCGGTCGCCGCCGCCAATTCCGCGGTCACCGCGATGCACGACGTGACCGAAGGAGGGATCGGCGAGGCGCTGTACGAGATGGAACGCGCATCGGGGCTCGGGATCGAGGTCGATGTCGAGGAGCTGCCGATCCTTCCCGAGACCAGGCTGATCTGTGACGACCTCGGGATGGATCCGATGGGGTTGATCGGCTCCGGATCACTCCTCTTCGGGTGCAGTCCAGAGGGACGTCACGCACTCGAGGCCGACCTGACGGACGCCGGGATACGGTTCGCCTGGATCGGCCGAGCGGTCGCCGAGCGCGGCCCGGTCCCGAAGTCGGTTCCACGGTTCGAGCGCGACGAGATTCTCAAGGCGCTGAGCGCCCGCGGAATCGAGGCCGTCGTCTTCGACATGGACGGCACGCTGATCGATTCGGAGTACGACTGGCCGGCGATTCGTCAGCGGTTGGGTGTGACCGCGCCTTCGATCATCGACGAGTTGAACGGTCTGCCAGAAGCGGATCGGGCGTCGAAGTGGCGGGAGTTGAGATCCATAGAACGCCAGGCGACCCTCGGGGCCGAGCTCAGGACCGGCGCGACGGCACTGCTGGCAATCCTCCGGGAGCGAGGCCTGGCAACGGCCCTGGTGACCAACAACTCGGAAGACAACACACGACTCCTGCTGGACCGCTTCGACCTCGACTTCGAGGTGGTGCTGACCCGCGACTCGGGGTTGTGGAAGCCGTCCGGGGCTCCGATCGCAGAGGCCGTCCGTCAGCTCGGTGTCATGCCGAACCGTGTTCTCGCTGTGGGAGACTCGCGGTACGACCTCGACGCCGCGCGTGAGGCCGGGTGCGGGCGCGTCTGTCTGCTGTACGGCGCGGCCGAGCGGTACCGGGAACACGCCGACCTGGCATTCCCCGACCTCGGCGCGCTCACCCGCTACCTGCGGATCGTTCTCTGAGAGGAGCGCGAAGCACGAGTCCTTTGACTCAGGAGGAGCGTCCGTTTCCGTGCCCGTCTCCGTATCCGTGCCCGATCTCCCGTTCGGATCCGAGTGGGGATTCGGACACATTGGAGAACCGAGTAAGCTGGTCATCCGGGAACGGGAACGGGAACGAAACGACGCCTGACGTGACTCACGATAAAGGGTGCGGAGACGGAGACGGAGACGGATACGGATACGGAGACGGATACGGGGTTCAGCGTCTGCCCTTCTCGAATTGCCGCAGTCGTTTCTTGACCGCCTTGGCCTCTTTCTTGCGGCCGAGCTCCGAGAGGAGTTCGTGCTGACGCTGGAGCGGCAGCGAGAGCCTCGGGTCGTCGGCGCCGTACGTCTGCTCCAGCGTCTCGATCAGATGCCCGTTCAATGTCGCCGACTCGTCGAGTCTGCCGGCAGCCTGCAGCAGCGAGACAAGCTCGAGCCCGATTCTCAGTGTGTTCGGCGAGTCCGTTCCCGGGGATTGGACGGCCTCCAGCTGTCGTGTCTTCCAGCTCGCGGCCGAGTCGGCGTCGCCGAGAAGGGCCATCACCACGGCGAGCCGAGAGTAAGTCTCGGCCAGCTCGAGGCCAGGGGCTGTCGCCGCGAACGCCGGGTCCTCTGCCAGCTGCTCGAGTCTCGTGGCGGCGATCCGCAGCCCTTCGGAATCACCGCCGGCGCCGAGGACGTCGGCCGGTGAGGCCCCCGTGCCGACACCGAGCCAGGACACCTGGGCGAGCACCTTGAGGGCGTCGAGAGGTGGCGGATCACCGGCCGCCTCTACGGCCCGGTCGGCGAGGCGCTCGGCCAGCTCGAACTCGCCTGCCCCGAGAGCGGTGGTGGCGGCGGCGGTGTAGGTGTCTGCCGGAGGGCTCTCTCCGTCCTCGGCCCTGAGCTCCAGAGCCTCCGTCAGCAACTCTTCGGCCCGGCCGGGCGA